>DATAHJ010000116.1:0-4551 GCA_036263275.1 Fibrobacteria bacterium
GGGCAAGCGACCCGGGACCGGCGCTCGGGGCAACGGTGGAGAAGCTCCTCGAGCTCGACGAGCCCAGGCAGGCGAGGATTGAAAAATACTACCGCCTATATGGGGGGTCCCGTCTCCTGGGCATCCGCCCGTGGGAGGAACCGACCGACCTGAAGCCGTTCGAGCGCGAGCAGAGCGACGCGCTCCGGCTGAACGTCATCCTGGCGGTCATCGACACGCTGTGCAGCAAGGTGGGCAAGCTGCGGGCCCGGCCGACGTTCCTGACGAACGGCGGGAACTGGGACCTCAAGCTGAAGGCCAAGCGCCTCCAGAAGTTCATGGACGGTGCCTACCACCAGTCCGACACCTACGAAATCAGCCCCGAGGCGTTCCGCGATGCGTGCTGGAGCGGCACGGGCATCATGCATCCGTACGGCGCCGGCAAGCGCATCTGCAACGAGCGCGTCCCGAGCCATGAGTTCGTCGTGGACCCCCGCGACGCGATGTACGGCAAGCCGCGCCGGCTCTACCGCGTGAAGTGGGTGAGCCGGGAGTGCGTGGCCGAGGAGTGGGGCGACGACGTCCTGGCCGAATCCGGCAGCGAAGCGCCGGAGCTGAACACCGACGACACCCCCGGCCGGGAGGGCTACGTCCGGGTCATCGAGGCCTGGCACCTTCCGAGTCCCGACTACGTCTACGACGAGGACGTGGCCGAGGCGATGGACATGCCGGAGGGCTGCGGCCGGCACGTGCTCCAGGTGGGCGAGGCGACCATCGAGGACGAGGCGTGGCACGCCCCCGAGTTTCCGTTCGTATTCATCCGTTTCCGTAAGGCGGCGCAGGGCTTCTGGGGCGACAGCATCATCAAGGACCTGGTCGGAATCCAGGTCGAAATCAACAAGCTCCTCCAGGTCATCCAGCAGGCCATGCAGCTGGTCGGCCAGCCGATGGTCCTCAAGCGCGACGGGACGGTCCTGAGCCCCGAGCGTCCGACGAACGCCATCGGCCAGGTCTACAACATCGACAGCACCGCCCCGTCGCTGTCCGAGGCCATCCAGGTCGTTGCCCCAGCGCCCATGAACTCCCAGGTGTTCCAGCACGTCTGGGCCCTGTATGACAAGGCCTTCGAAATCGCGGGCATCAACAGCCTGAGCGCGTCGGCGACCGCGCCGGCGGGCATGGAGTCCGCCCGTGGCCTCGAGCGCCTGAGCGACGCCCAGAGCGACCGCTTCATGGAGCTTAGCCGGCACTTCGAGTACAGCGTGGGCGAGGCCCTGGCCCGGCAGTTCATCCGCGTCGCCAAGGAGCTGGACGAGTCCCTCGAGGGCGGCTTCAGCATCCGCGCCCCGGGCGAGCGCAAGGCGAGCGAGGACCTCCGCTGGAAGGACGTCGCCATCGACGAGGACGGGTACCTCATCCAGGTGTTTCCGACGTCCATCCTTCCGACCGAGCCGAGCGCGCGCATGGACGAGGTCCAGCGCATGACGGACGCCCAGTGGGTATCCCCGGACGAGGCCCGCAAGCTCGTGGACCTGCCCGACCTCGAGTCCAGCAACGACTACGCCACCGCCGACCTCGACAACCTCGAGCGCCAGCTGTGCGACATGCTGGAGCACGGCAAGGACATCCTTCCCGAACCCTACCAGGACCTCGGCCGTGCCCTGAAGATGTCGCAGCAGGCGCTCCTCCGTGCGAAGGCCGAGGGCGCCCCCGACCGCAGCCTGGACCGCGTCCGCAACTTCATCACGGCCATCGAGGTCATGATGCCCCCGCCGGCGCCGCCTCCCGCACCCCCTGGTGCACCGCCCCCGGGCGCGTAACGGCCACCTTCGGCCGGGAGGACACCCAGGATGACGATTGAAGCGGGCGCCGAGGCAGCCGATAGCGGCTCGGACGGGATGGACGACGCGGCGCTCGACGCGGCGGCGATGGACCTTGCCAAGACGTTCGGCGTCGAGGGCGCAACCGAGGAAGCAGCCCCGGCGGCTAAGCCGGCGGCAGATGCGGCCCCCGCGCCGGCGGCCGACCCGCTCGAGGCGCTGGCCCCGAAGCCCGACGCGGCGGCGGCCGAGGCCGCCCGCATCGAGGCCCTCGTCCAGAAGCAGCTCGAGGCGCGTCAGGCTCAGAGCAAGTTCGAGGCGCGGCTCGCGGCGCTGGAGGCGGAGAACGCCACCCTCAAGGGCAAGCTCGGAAAACTGAAGGACGAACCCCTTTCCGTCCTCGAGGAGGAGGGTTGGGACCCGGAGGCGCTCGCCGGGGCGATGGTCGGAAACAAGAACCCCATCGAGGTCAAGTACCGCCAGGCGATGGCCGCCATCAAGCGGCTCGAGGACGAGCGTAAGGCCGAGCGGGAGGCCGCCCAGGCACGTGAGGCGGAGGCGTCCGCCCGTGCCCAGGCCGAGCGCAGCATCGCCGCCTACATCGAGTCGAAGGTCGCCCCGGTCATAAAGGGCAAGGAATCCGAGTACAAGCACCTCGTGGCCGAGCACGACGGGGCGGAGGGAGCCGTCCGGGCGGTCTACGCGAAGTTGGACGCCTTGTGGCGGGAACGAAACCAGGAGTTTCCGGCGGATGCCGTCGCGAAGCACCTGGAGGCCGAGGCGAAAAAGCGATTCGAGGCAATCCGGGACAAGGTCATGGGTCCCAACGCTGCAAGCGCCGCCGGCACGAAGCCGAAACCGAAAACCCTCAGCAACTCCCTCACCCAAGCCACGACCGTCGAAGCGGATGACGATGACCTGAGCGATGAAGCGCTCACCAAGAAGGCCATCGAGTTCGCGCGGATGACGGAAGGCGCAGCGTAATCAACCATGGCACTCACCGTTACCCAAGCCCAGGGTATCCTCAAGACGCGATACCCCTCGATGAAGATTCAGTTTGCGGGATACAAGGACAACGTCCTGTTCTCGCTGCTGCCGAAGGACAGCACCTTCACTGGTGACTACTTCAAGGTTCCCATCAACTGGGGCGGCAACGCCGCAGGCTCGCACGTGTTCAGCACGGCGCAGGCCAACAAGGCGTCCGGCAAGTACGACGCGTTCCTCCTGAGCCGCGTTCGCGACTACGCGCTCGGCTCCATCTCGACGGAAGCCATCAAGGCGTCCATGTCGGACGTGGGCGCGTTCCTGAAGGTGGTGACCCCGGAAACGGACAACACCATCCGTCAGTGCAGCCACTCGCTGAACATCGACCTGTTCCGCAACGGCGGCGGCGCCCGCGGCCAGGTGGGTGGCGTCCAGACCACGACCCTGACGCTCAAGGAGCCCAGCGACGTCGTCCACTTCGAGGTGGGCATGAAAATCGTCTCGGACGACACCGACGGCACGTCGGGCGGCGCCGATGACGGCCAGGCCCTCACCATCACGGCCATCGACCGCAGTGCGGGCACCCTGACGACCAGCGTGACCTGGACGGCGGGCGGCAACTTCAGCGACAATGACTACCTGTTCCGCGAGGGCGACTTCGGCCTGGCGGTCAGCGGTCTGGCGGCGTGGGTTCCGTCCTCGGCCCCGTCGAACACGTCGTTCTTCAACGTGGACCGCAGCGTGGACAGCCGCCTGGGCGGCCTGCGCTACACCGGCACCTCGGAGTCCATCGAGGAGGCCCTCATCTCGGCGGAGACGCAGGCGCACGTGAACGGCGCCAAGCTCAGCCACATCATCATGAACACGGCCGACCTCGGCGACCTTCGCAAGTCGCTGGGTAGCCGCGTCGAATACGAGCGCGTTTCGCCCTCGGACCCGGCGATGGCGAAGATTGGCTTCCGCGGCATCGTGCTCGCGGGTGCGGCTGGCGACGTCGTGTGCGTCGGTGACCGCGACTGCCCGAAGTCGGTGGCGTACGGCCTCCAGATGGACACCTGGAAGTTCTACAGCCTCGGCCCGGCACCGCAGTTCCTCACGGCCATGGGCCAGGACTCGAGCCTGTGGGACTACAACGCGGACAGCGTCGAGTTCCGCATCGGCTGGTACGGCCAGCTGGGCTGCTCGGACCCGGGCAAGAACATCCGCATCAGCCTGCCGACGGGCTAAGCAACGCGTGAGATGACCAGGGATTGACTAGTTGTCGATTCCTGGTCGTTTCCGAAAGGTAACCACCCAGATGCTTTCCCAGATTTTCAAGTCCCAGGTCAAGGCCATCGAGCCTGAGACCCGCATCCTCGTCGGAAGCTGGGCCATCGGCAGCACGGGCGCAGTCGGTACGAAGACCGGCGGCTCGGGCATGACGCTGACCCGCAACAGCGCGGGCAACTACACCGTTCAGCTCACGGGCGTCCGTGGCGTGTCGGCAGGCGTCCCCGCCTTCCTGCATTGCCAGGCCACCCTGTACGTGAACGACGTGGACGCCAGCAACGACACCGACTCCCACGTGATTTGGATGCTCTCCAAGTCGGCCAGCGCAGGGACGGCCTCGTTCATGTGCGTGGACGAAGGTGGCGTGTCCAGGGAAGCCCCGAGCGGCGCGACCATCAGCGTCTTCGCCGTCGTGAAGCTCTCCGGCGTCACGCGATAACCCCTTACAGGCGGGGGTTCGGCGGTACGCATCGCGCCGTCGCAACCCTCCCGTTCGGGC
>DATAHJ010000117.1:0-8640 GCA_036263275.1 Fibrobacteria bacterium
GCCACGAGACGCTGGAGCACAGCTATCCGCATTGCTGGCGCACCGACGTGCCCCTGCTCTACCGCGCACAGAAGAACTGGTTCCTCGCGCTCGACAAGGAAATCACGTCCGCCGCCGGAGAGAAGAAGACGCTCAAGCAATGGATGATCGACAGCAACCAGCAGATCAACTGGGTGCCCGGCCACATCCGCGACGGGCGCTTCGGCAAGTGGCTTGAGGGCGCGCGCGACTGGAACCTTTCGCGCAACCGCTTCTGGGGCACGTGCATCCCCGTCTGGATCGCCGAGGACGGCGACATGCTTTGCATCGGCTCCCGCGCCGAGCTGGAAGCGCTGACCGGCGCGAAGGTGGAAGACCTGCACATGCACGTGGTCGACGCGCTGACGATCCGCACTTCGAACAAGAAAACCTTCGACCCCAAGGGCAAGGAATACAAGCGCACGCCCGAGGTGCTCGACTGCTGGTTCGAGTCCGGGTCGATGCCCTACGCCCAGAATCATTGGATGGGCGGCAAGGACGGGAAGCAGGCTCCCCCGGTCTTCCCCGCCGACTTCATCGCCGAGGGCCTCGACCAGACGCGCGGCTGGTTCTACACGCTCACCGTGCTCGCCGCCGCGCTCTTCCAGAAGCCGGCGATGAAGAACGTGATCGTGAACGGCATCATCCTGGCCGAGGACGGCCAGAAGATGAGCAAGCGCCTGCGCAACTACCCGGACCCGAACGAGCTGATCGACCGGACGGGCGCCGACGCCATCCGCCTGTTCATGATCGACTCGGCGGCGGTGAAGGGCGAGGAGCTGAAGTTCTCGGAAGTGGGCGTGAAGAACATCACGCGCGCCGTGCTGCTCCCGCTGTGGAACGCCGTCTCGCTGTTCACCACCTACGCCAACGCCGACGCGGCGAAGGGGCAGCTGACCTGGCGCCCGGGTGATGGGCGTGTCTCGGCCAACGAACTGGATCGCTGGATCCTGTCGGCGCTGCAGGCGCTGCTGGCGAAGGTCAAGGTCGAGATGGAGGCCTACCGCCTCTACAACGTGGTGCCCGCGCTGGTGGCCTTCGTCGACGACCTCACCAACTGGTACATCCGCCGCTCGCGCCGCCGCTTCTGGAAGTCGGAGAACGACGGTGACAAGAATGACGCCTACGCCACGCTGTACCGCGTGCTGACGGAGTTCTCGAAGGCGCTCGCACCCTTCCTGCCGTTCCTGTCCGAAGAAATCCACCAGGTCCTGGCGCGCGAGATGGACGCGGGCGCGCCGGCCTCCGTCCACCACGCCGATTACCCGGAATTCGACGCATCCCTCTTCGACGAGGCGCTGAACGCCAAGATGGCGCTCGCGCGCCAGGCCGTGGAGATGGGCCGCGCGCTGCGCGCCGAGCGCAACATCAAGAACCGCCAGCCGCTGCGCCGCTTGCGCGTGGTGGCGCGCAACGGGCGCGCCGCCGCCGACCTGCGCGCGCTCGAGGATCTCATCCGCGACGAGTTGAACGTGAAGGAAGTCGACGTTTCTCTCGACGAATCCTCCTTCGTGACCTACAAGGCCAAGCCCAACTTCAAGGCGCTGGGCGCGCGCCTCGGAAAGGACATGAAGGCCGTGGCGGGCAAGTGCGCGAACCTGTCGCACGACCAGATCAAGTCGGTGCTGGAGGGAACCCCGCTTCACTTCGACGAGGCGGACCTCACCGCCGACGACCTCCTCATCGTCCGTGAGACCGCCCCCGAACTGGCCGTGGCGGCCTCCCCGGACCTGACCGTGGCCCTCGACACCGCCGTGGACGAGGCCTTGCGCCTCGAAATGCTGGCCCGCGAGGTCGTGAGCCGCATCCAGGGCCTCCGCAAGGAATCCGGCCTCTCCGTGACGGATCGTATCTTCGTGACCCTTGAGGCCGCTTCGGAGGGCCTGCGCCGCGCGGCGGAAGCCCACCGTGATTATATTACCGCGGAAGTTTTGGCGGATTCGGTCCGCCTCGAAAGCGTGGAGGGCTCCCAAAGCGGCGCCTCGGAATCCCTTGATGTAGACGGCGAGACGACGCGAATTTTCGTGGCGAAGGCCTGAAGAAAAAAGGAACGAACATGAAAAAGAAAACCAAGGTCTCCAAGCCTGCGAAGAAGGCCGCCAAGAAGGTCGTGAAGAAGCCGGCTCCCAAGAAGCCTGCGAAAAAGGTTGCGCCCAAGAAACCGGCGAAGGCGAAGCCCGCGAAGAAAAACGCGATCAAAAAACCGGCCGCGAAGAGCGCCCCCAAATCGCCCAAGGCCGTGGTCACCACCGTGCTGCCGCCCAAGCTCTCCGCCTCCGCGAAGAAGCCCGCCTCCTCCGCGACTCCCGCCCAGGCGGCGGTGAAGGCGCCCAAGGCCCCGCAGGCCAAGATCGCGGCGCCGGCGGAGAAGTCGACCCGCAAGCGCCTCAACAAGGACGAGCTGAAGTACTTCGAGAAGCTGCTGAACGAGAAGAAGGAAACGATGCTCCAGGAGCAGTCGTACCTCGAGGACAACGCGATGCGCCTAAACTCGAAGGACGGCGCGGGCGACCTCTCGAGCCACGCCTATCACCTGGCCGACCACGCCACGGAGACGCAGGATCGCGAACAGGCGTTCCACCTCGCGAGCCGCGAGGGCAAGTTCCTGTATTATATCGAGGAGGCGCTGGACCGCGTGCGCGCCGGCACCTTCGGCATCTGCAAGAAGTGCGGCACCCTGATCCCGAAGGCCCGCCTCGAGGCTGTGCCCACCGCCAAGATGTGCATCAACTGCAAGTCGCAGCAGGAGCACGCGGTGATCGAGGACGCGGCCGTGGCGTAAGGCGAATATCATTCGCCCTACGCCCTAATCCGCTTCTTTTAAATCTCCCAGCCTTTGTCGCCCTCGCGGGCGAACACCTGGACATGCTTGGGCCGCAGGAAGATGCGGGCGCCGATTCCTGCGCCCAGCGCGCGGAAGCGCTCCTTCTCCTGCTCGACGCGCACCGGATCCTGGCGACCTTCGACGCGGAACGAGAGGCGCACGATGTTGCCCACCGTCTGCGAGTGCAGCAGTTCCGCGGCCAGCCAATCCTCGCCGTCCGCCTGCAGCGCGACCTCGAAGTCGTAGGGCCGCACGTAGGCATACGCCTCGCCCTTGTCGTCAAAACCCGGCTCGCGCGTGACCTTCACGTTGCGACCGGCGGCCAGCACCTCGCGGCGCAGGTCGCCCGTGAACAGGTTGGTGAGGCCGAGGAACTCGTGTACGAAGGGCGAGGCCGGAGCGTCGTACACCTCTTCGGGCGTGCCCACCTGCTCGATCTTCCCGTGGTTCAGGATCACCACGCGGTCGGAGACCTCCATGGCCTCTTCCTGGTCGTGGGTCACGAACACGCTGGTGATGCCGAGGTCGTCATGCAGGCGGCGCAGCCAATGGCGAAGCTCGAGGCGCACCTTGGCGTCGAGCGCGCCGAAGGGCTCGTCGAGCAGAAGCAGCTTGGGTTCCACCGCGAGCGCGCGCGCGAGGGCGATGCGCTGGCGTTGACCGCCGGAGAGCTGGTTGGGATAGCGATCGCCGAGCCAGTCGAGCTGCACGAGCTTGAGCAGCTCGTTCACGCGCGAGGTGATGTACGCGTTGTCGGGACGCTTGTCCTTGGGCTTGACGCGCAAGCCGTAGGCGACGTTCTCGAAGATGCTGAGATGGCGGAAGAGCGCGTAGTGCTGGAACACGAAGCCGACCTGGCGGTCGCGCACGTGGTCGCTTGTGGCGTCGCGGCCCTCGAAGAGGATGCGGCCCGAGTCGGGCGACTCGAGGCCCGAGAGGATTCGCAGCAGCGTGGTCTTGCCCGAGCCCGAGGGGCCCAGCAGCGCGACCAGCTCGCCCGAGGGGATGTCGAGGCTCACGCCGCCGAGGGCCTCGAAGCTGCCGAAGTGCTTGCGGACGTTGTCGATCTTGATGCTCATGGGATCAGGTCTCCTCCCGGGAGGCTTTCAGGTCCTTGACTTCGGCGCGGACGCCGCCTTCGATCAGCTTCTTGGCCACGAGCGTGACCACGGCAAGGAAGGCCAGCAGCGAGGCCACCGCGAACGCGCCGGTGAAATCGTATTCGTTGTAAAGGATCTCGACGTGCAGGGGCAAGGTGTTCGTCTCACCCCGGATGTGGCCCGAGACCACGGAGACGGCGCCGAACTCGCCCATGCCGCGCGCGTTGCACAGCACAACGCCGTAAAGCAGGCCCCACTTGATGTTGGGAAGCGTGATGCGCCAGAATGTCTTCCAGCCACCGGCTCCGAGCGAGATGGAGGCTTCCTCCTCCTCGGTGCCCTGCGCCTGCATCACGGGGATGAGCTCCCGGGCCACGAAGGGAAAGGTCACGAACACCGTGGCCAGCACGATGGCGGGCACGGCGAAGAGGATGCGGATGTCGTGGTCGATCAGCCACCCGCCGAAGAGGCCCTGCGCGCCGAAGAGGAGCACGAACACAAGGCCGGAGATCACCGGCGACACGCTGAAGGGCAGGTCGATGAGCGTGGTCAGGAAGTTCTTGCCCACGAAATCGAACTTGGCGATGCACCAGGCAGCCGCCACGCCGAACACGACATTGAGCGGGACGGCGATGCCGCAGGCGATGAGCGTGAGCTTGACGGCCGAGAGCGTGTCGGACGAGGAGATGGCGGCCCAGTAGCCCCCAATGCCCTTCTCGAAGGCTTGGTGGAACACGGCGGCCAGCGGCACCAACAGGATCACGCCCACTGCGAGCACGGCAAGGCCGATCAGCAGGCGACGCACCCAGGGGGGCTCGCCCACGGCCTGCCGCAAACGGCCGGACGGGGAGTTGGCCCGCTCCTCGGCTTGCGCGCGCTCGGTGTCGACGGAATGGGAGGAAGACATGGCGATTCCGAAGTTACAGGGAGTAGCGGCGGCGGCTGCGCCACTGCACGTAGTTGATGCCGAAGAGCAGCACGAAGGAGATGACGAGCGTCACCGCCGCGATGGCGGTGGCCTCGGCGTACTGGTACTGCTCGAGTTTGGTGATGATGAGGAGCGGCGTGATCTCCGTCTTCATGGGCATGTTGCCGGCGATGAAGACGATGGAGCCGTATTCGCCGAGCGCGCGGGCGAAGCCCATCGCGAAGCCGGTGAACAGCGAAGGAGCAAGAACCGGCAGGATCACGTGGCGAAAGGTCTGCCAGCGCGTGGCGCCCAGCGTGGCCGAGGCCTCCTCCAGTTCCTTCTCCAAATCCTCGAGCACGGGCTGCACCGTGCGCACAAGAAAAGGCAGGCTGATGAAGATCATGGCGACGATGATGCCGAGGGGCGTATAGGCGACCTTGATGCCGATCCTCTCGAGCGGAGCGCCGAGCCAACCGTTGGTGGAGAACACGGCGGTGAGGGCGATGCCGGCCACGGCGGTGGGCAGCGCGAAGGGCAGGTCGACGAGCGCGTCGAGCACGGCCTTGCCTCGAAACTCATAGCGCGCCAGCACCCAGGCCACGAGCAGCCCGACGAAAAGATTGACGAAGGCGGCGATGAATGCGCCGCCGAAGGAGATGCGGAAGGACGCGAGCACGCGGGGGGCCGTCACCGTGGCCCAGAAGTCGGGCCAGGTCAGCGAGGTGGTCTTGAGGAAAAGGGCTCCCAGCGGGATCAGGACGATCAGCGACAGGTAAAAGACCGTGTAGCCGAAGGTGAGCCCGAAGCCGGGAAGCACACTGCGTTTCTTGATGGATAAGGCCATGGGAAAGGGAAAGGTAGAATGGATGGCGGGGCGGGGAAACGGGTCGGGCGACCCATGTAGGGGCGAATAATCATTCGCCCCTACGGTTGCGCCGCCCCGCATGGGTCGATTTATTTCACGTAAATCTTGTCGAACTCGCCGCCGTCGTCGAAGTGGACCTTCTGCGCCTTCGTCCACCCGCCGAACACCTCGTCGATGGTGAACAGCTTGTTGTCGGGGAAGTTCTCCTTGTGCTTCGCGAAGGCCGAGGCCGAGCGGGGACGATAGTAGTCCTTCGCCGCGATCTCCTGGCCCTGCTCCGTGTACAGGAACTTCAGGTACTCCGTGGCGATGTCGAGGGTGCCCTTCTTCTTCGCGTTCTTCTCGACCACCGCGACGGAGGGTTCCGCGAGAATGCTCACGCTCGGGTAGACGATCTCGAACTTGTCCTTGCCGAGCTCGTTGATGGCGAGGTAAGCCTCGTTCTCCCAGCTCAGGGCCACGTCGCCGATGCCGCGCTGCACGAAGGTCGTGGTCGCGCCGCGGGCGCCGGCGTCGAGCACGGGCACGTTGGCGTACAGCTTCTTCACGAACTCGCGGGCCTTGGCTTCGTTGCCGCCCGGCTGGCGCAAGGCGTAGCCCCAGGCCGCCAGGTAGTTCCAGCGCGCGCCGCCCGAGGTCTTCGGGTTGGGCGTGACGATCGACACGCCGGGACGAATGAGGTCGTTCCAGTCCTTGATCTTCTTGGGGTTGCCCTTGCGGACCAGGAAGACCACGGTGGAGGTGTAGGGCGCGCTGTTGTTCGGCAGCTTCTTGTCCCAGTCCTTCGGGATGAGGCGGGCCACCGTGTTCAGCACGTCGACGTCGTAGGCGAGCGCGAGGGTGACCACGTCGGCCTGAAGGCCGTCGATCACGGCGCGGGCCTGCTTGCCGCTGCCGCCGTGGCTCTGCTGGATGGTCAGCTTGTCGCCGGGGTGCTTCGCTTCCCACTGGGGGATGAAGGCGGCGTTGATATCCTTGTACAGCTCGCGCGTCGGGTCATACGACACGTTGAGCAAGGTGATGTTCTTGGCCGAGGCCCCGCCCGCGAGGGCGAGGGCAAGAGCGGCCGCGAGGAAGATCTTGGATTTCATGTTCGTTGTTCTCCTGGATGCCTGGATGTCGTGAGTTTAGAAGGAAACGTTGACGCTGGCGGAGAGGACCTGTTCGGCCGTCCGGTCGGCGACGATGGGATTGACGCTCGCGGTGGCGGCCGTGCCGGCGCCGCCGGTGAACTTCGTGTACTCGTAGGCGCCGAAGAGCACCACGTTCGAGTTCAGGTACCACTTCGCGGCGGCGCCGTAGCCCGTGGCCTTGCTCACCTGGCGCGACGGATCGGCGAGGCGCACGCGGCGGTCGGTCGACAGCGAGTCGAAGGTCGAGCCGTCGATCTTCAGGGCGTGCACGCGGCCGAGAAGCTCGATCGCGCCGATGCCGTCAAGCGTCGGGAAGGTGTTGGCCTTCTTGACCTTGATCGACTTGTACGCATTCTTCTCGCCCGTGATGAACCAGCTGCCCGTCACCGCCCAGGCGGAGTTGGTCAGGTCCTTGTCGAAGGTGGCGCGGCGGACGTTCTGCGTTGTCTGGGTGTACTCGGCGATGAGGCCGAAGGGACCGTAGTACCAGGACGCCTGGGGCGACCAGCGGCTGAGCGTGCCTTCCGACGTGTCGTTCGAGGCGTAGGTGAAGACGGTCTGGCGACCCGTGCCATAGCTGGTGATGCCGTTGCTGACGGCGGCCACGGTGGTCACGCCCACGAGGGGCTTGTTGGATCCGCCGGCGGGGGTGTTGGTCGTGTCGTTGGTGGCGCGAACCACCGTCGCCGAGGTCGCGACGTTGTTGTAGTCGCCGTGATGGCCGCGCGAGCCGGAGATGCCGATGCCGAAGCCTTCGAGCAGCTCGATGCCGGACTTCGAGAAGGGCTGCGAGAACACGCGGACGTACAGGTCCTTGTCCTTGTTGTTGTCGGTGGTCAGGCTCTGTCCGTCGCGGGCGCCGTCGAAGAGGCCCGCCTGGTATTCGAGCAAGCCGTCCTTGAACGAACCGAACAGCTGCACGCCGATGTCGCGGTTGGGCTGCAGGGCGGTCACGAAGGAGCCTTCGATGAAGGGCGCGCGCGGCGAGGAGATCAGGCGCTCGAGGCCCGTGGGCGCCTTGAACTTGCCGAGGCGGACCGAAAACTCGGGCAGGATCTTCCAGTCGAGGTTCACGTCGAGGGGATCCACCGTGCCGGAAGCGACGTTGAAGTGCACCCGGTAATCGAGCTGCTTGCCCAGGCTGCCGCCCACGTCGGGCTGCAGGCGCTTGATGCTGAAGGCCCCCGGGGTCTCGACGTTCGAGGTCACGTTCGGTGTGACCAAGGTGTTCGTGAAGGGTGTCGAGTTGCTCAGGAAGTCCAGCGCCTGCACCTGCGCGAAGGCCCGGAACTTGATGGAGTAGGCGCCGTCGGCGCTGGCGATGCCGAAGCCGCCCTCGCCGGCCGAGATCTTGGGCGCCTTCGCGGCGGCCGCCTTTGCGTCCTCCTGCGCGATCTCGTTCAGGCGCGCGACGACGCGGATCTGCTGGTCGAGCTCGTCGATGCGGGCCTGCAGGGAATCCTGCGACACGGCCTGCGCGCGCGCGCCTTGCGTTCCCGCGAGCAATGCGACGGCAGCGAAGAACACCCCCCGCACCGCCTTTTTGTTGTGATTGTATCGAATGTTCATGATGTCTTTCCGTTTCCTGTTTCCTTGTAGGGAAAGGGCGATGCTTCGGTGATCCGGTGGCGCGCCCGCTGCGTTGTGTTAGTCCGGCCTCCCGGCATGGGTCGGCGATTGAAGTGAAACGTTTGCCCGGCCGTTCACGCGGTCCTCCGGACGGATCTTCTCGCGCTTCTCGATCTGGGTGACCTTGCCCTCGTGGACCACGACCACCACCGAACCGAAGC
>DATAHJ010000118.1:0-2404 GCA_036263275.1 Fibrobacteria bacterium
CAAGTGGGTGCTTCCCATCCCGTTCATCCTCCTGAACCTCTCGGTGCTGTTCGTCTTCGTCGTGGGCTTCAGCTGGGTCGCCCTCGGCGTCGCGGTCGCGCTCTACGTCATCCGCATGTTCGGCATCACCGCGGTGTACCACCGCTACTTCGCCCACCGCACCTACAAGGCCTCGCGCCCGGTGCAGTTCGCGCTGGCGTTCCTCGGAAACACGGCAACCCAGCGCGGTCCGCTGTGGTGGGCGTCGCACCACCGCCATCACCATGCCACTTCCGACTCACCCGAGGATGCGCACTCGCCGCTTCAGGAGGGCGGATTCTGGAACAGCCACCTGCTCTGGTGGGGTCGCCAAAAGTACGTGGCGCCGCGCCTTGATCTCGTGAAGGATCTCACGAAATATCCCGAGCTGGTCTTCCTGGATCGCTTCGACGCCATCGCCCCCGCGGTGGTGGGCGTGTTCACCTTCCTCCTCGGCGTCGCGCTGCAGCACTGGTTCCCGGGGCTTGGCACGAACGGCTGGCAGATGCTGGTGTGGGGCTTCGTCGTGTCGACGGTCGTGCTCTTCCACGGCGTCGCGACCATCAACTCGCTCGCGCATGTCGTCGGCTCGCGCCGCTACAAGACGACGGACGACAGCCGGAACAACTTCTGGCTCGCGCTGATCACGCTGGGCGAAGGCTGGCACAACAACCACCACCACTATCCCAACAGCGCGCGCCAAGGCTTTTACTGGTGGGAAGTCGACATCAGCTACTACGGCCTGAAGGCCTTGGAAAAGCTGGGTCTCGTGCGCGACCTCAAGCCGGTTCCCGCGCGCATTCTCGCCGATGGCCGGGCGCCGAAGCCCGTGAAGCCTCGCGCTTCGAAGGCTCCCGCCTTCGCGCCGATTCCCGTCGTCGAGAACGTGGTGTTCGAAAAAGCCGCCTAAGGGCTCGCCGGAGCGTCAGCCTCTGCGCGGCAGCGGCTTCGTCTTGGGCGGGCGCGCTTTCGGTAGACGAGCCGGAGCCGCAGCGGGGCGCGCGTGCGTGACGACCTTCGGCACGGGCGCGGCCTCGGGATGCTTCGCGATCCATTCGATGATCTTCTTGAATTCTTGCGCCGTCACGGGCTGCACCGAAAGGCGCGAGCCCGGCTTCAGCAGCACCATGCTCCCAAGTCCCGGAATCGTGCGGATCTCGTCGAGCGTCAGGAGGCGCGGGAAGGTCTCCACGTGGCGCACGTTCACGCACCTCCAGGTGGTGCCGTGCGTGCCCGACTTTGGATCGTAGTAGTCCGACTTCTTGTCGAAGGCGGTGGGATCGGGGAAGGGCTCCGAGGCGACCTCGGCGAGGCCCGCGATGCCCGGCGGCACGACGCTGCTGTGATAGAACAGGATCGGATCGCCGATCTTCATCCCGTCGCGCATGTAATTGCGCGCCTGATAGTTTCTCACTCCGGTCCAGGCCTCGGTCTTGCCGGGCCGCTTCGCCAGGTCGAGGATCGAGAATTCGTCGGGTTCGGATTTCATCAGCCAATGGTTCATGACACGCTCCGCCCTGAAAGCTAGTCAGAACGGGGCCGGGAGGGGTTTCCGGGCCGTTTCGGGGCCGGTTTTCCGATAGCTAATTTTCCCTTCCCATGCCTTCCACTCCCGAGCCCGGATACGATGTCACCGTCATCGGCGGCGGCCACGCCGGCATCGAGGCGGCGCACGCCGCGGCCCGCATGGGGCGGTCGACGCTGATGGTGACGATGGACCTGAAGGCCATCGGGCGCATGTCGTGCAACCCCGCCATCGGCGGGGTGGCCAAGGGTCAGCTCGTGCGTGACATCGACGCGCTCGGCGGCCTGATGGGTTATGTCGCCGACCGGTCCGGCATCCAGTTCCGCATGCTCAACCTCTCCAAAGGCCCCGCCGTATGGGGCCCGCGCGCGCAGATGGACATGGACGATTATGCCGAGCGCATGCAGGCCATCCTCGCGGCCACTCCCAACCTCACGCTGCGGGCGGGAGAATTGCTCGACTTCGAGAAAGAGGAACAAGGGGCAGGGGAGGGGGATTTCTCCGGGGGCTTTCGGCTTCGCCTCGGGTCGGGCGAGGGCGAAGCTTCGGTCGCAACGCGGACGCTCATTATCACGTCGGGAACCTTCCTCGGCGCGGTGATGCACACCGGCCTTTCGCAAACGGAGGGTGGGCGCGTGGGCGAGGCCTCGGCGATGGCGCTGTCGCAAACCTTGAAGTCGCGCGGCCTGCGGACCCGCCGGCTCAAGACCGGCACGCCCGCGCGCCTCGCTGCCGACTCGCTGGACTACTCCGAGGTGGAGGTGCAACACGGCGACGCCGAGCCGTTCCCGTTCTCCTTCCGCACCGAAGGACCGATCAAGAACCGCGCCACCTGCTGGATCACGCGCACGAGCGCGGAAA
>DATAHJ010000119.1:0-6314 GCA_036263275.1 Fibrobacteria bacterium
CCCACCGACGGCATGCTCAAGGGGCTCGACGCGCTGCTCGTCGACCTGCAGGACGTGGGCGCGCGCTATTACACCTTCATCTGGACGCTGTACCTCTGCATGAAGGCGGCGGCGCGCAACAAGATCCCCGTCGTCGTGCTCGACCGGCCCAATCCCATCGGCAACGCGGTCGAAGGGCCGGTGCTCGATCCGAACTACCGCAGCTTCGTGGGGCTTCATCCCATTCCCGTGCGGCACGGCAAGACCATTGGCGAACTCGCGATGCAGTTCAAGGCCGAAGCGTTTCCCGATTGCGAGGTGGTTGTCCTGCCGATGGAGAACCACGTCCCCGATGTGTACTTCGAGGACACCGGCCTCCCGTGGGTGCTGCCGTCGCCGAACATGCCCACGGTGGACACCGCCGTGGTGTATCCGGGCATGTGCCTCTTCGAGGCCACCAACGTCTCCGAGGCGCGCGGCACCACAAAGCCCTTCGAATTGTTCGGAGCCCCTTGGATCGACGCGCGCGACCTGTGCGCCAAGCTCAACAAGGAAAGGCTTCCGGGCGTGTTCTTCCGCGAGGCGTACTTCCAGCCCACCTTCCACAAGTTCAAGGGCGAACTCTGCGGCGGCGCGCAATTCCACGTGACGGACCGCAAGAGCTTCCTCCCGTGGTGGACGACGCTGTCGATCCTGAACCTCCTGCGCGAGGACTACGGCGAGCACTTCCGCTGGAAGGAACCTCCGTACGAGTACGAGCACAACAAGCTGCCCATTGAGATTCTCATTGGGGGCGCTTTGAATTCGGTGTTTCCTGATATTCTGGCGAAAGACCCCTGAACGCAAAATGATGAAATGATAAAGCGATGGAATGATGAAAACGCAGATGAAAAATGAGGAGCCGGCCATGGTGCGAGAAAAACCCTACGCCCAAGCTTGAACAACCACAAGACTATCCCGCCCCTTTCCCATCATTTCATCATTCCCTCTTTCCATCATTCCCTGCCTCCTCATGTCTTCATCGCTTACAGCTTTCTTCCTCTGCGCGGGCTACGGCAAGCGCCTCCGCCCGCTCACCGATCGCGTCCCCAAGCCCGCCATCCCCTTCCTCGGCGAAAGCGCCTTGGCGCTCAACGTGCGCGCGGTGGACGAAGCGCTCAAGCCCGATAAGCGAATTGCGAACGCGCATCATTTGCCGGATGCGATCCGCACCCTCGCCGCGCCATTGGAAATGGATGTGATCTTCGAGCCGGAGATCCTGGGAACCGGCGGTTGCCTCGCGAACGCGGCGGGCGTGCTCGGCGCGACGGAGCACTTCCTCGTCCACAACGCCGACCTCATTCATGATATCGACCTCGCCGCGCTATGGCGCGAGCACGTGGAGTCCGGAGCCTTGGCGACGCTGGCGGGAATGCATGTCGAGGGCGCGGCCAACACGCTCTCCGTCTCCACCGCAGGCGCGCTGCTGGGCGTGCACGGCTTCGAAGGTTTCGCGGGCGATGCCGAGGAATCGAAGCGCCTGACCTTCGCGGGCGTCGCCTTCTACCGCCGCGACTTCCTGGCCTTCTGCCCCTCGGGCGAGTCCGACATCAAGCCGCTGTGGAAGAACGCGCAAAAGGGGGGCGGACGGATTCGGGTGAAGGATTTTTCGGGGACTTCGTGGTTTGATTTCGGGACGCCGCAGGGATTGTGGGAAGCGACGAAGCATTGGATGGAGAAGTCCGGCACGTTCGCCCACGGATACTCGGATGCCTTGGACGACAAAGGCCGTCCGCCGCGTGTTTCCAACGAAGCCGGACTGAAGGATCTTCCTACCGGCCTACGGAACGTGGTGATCTACGAGACGCCGAAGATTCCGCTCGACCCGGAAACGACGAACCTGCTGACGGGCTTCGATTTCGACTGGAAGATTCGGCCGTAATGATCCAGATTCGATTTGTATAAGCCGGGCGGAGCCGGAAAAATGTTCCGGCGCGGAGCTTAGGCGAGCGTCGCGGGCTGCCTAGGGTCAAACTGGCCCGAAGGGCCTTTATCCCTGCTTTCCCGCGACCGAGCCGGGCGAGCACCGGAACTTTTTCCGGCGACTATCCCGGCGCTAAAGATGAACCTGAAAGCTTTAGCCCAACCGCGACTTGAATTCTTTCGTCGCCGCGGCCACGTCGGGAGCGCGGAAGATCGCGCTGCCGACCACGAAGGCGTTCACGCCCGAATCCTTCACGGCATCAATGTTCGAGAGGCCAATGCCGCCGTCCATCTCGATGTCGAGCTTCGGGTTCACCGCGTCGGCACGCGCGCGCAACGTCCGGGCGCGATCGAGCGCCTCGGGCATGAACTTCTGTCCGCCGAAGCCGGGATTCACGGACATCAGCAGCACAAGGTCGATTTCTCCGAGGACGGGCTCGAGCACTTCGAGCGGCGTGGCCGGGCGCACGCTCACACCCGCGCGCACCCCGCGCGCGCGAATGGCGCGGACGAGGGCGGGCAGGTCGGAGGCCGCCTCGGCATGGATGGTGATGGAGTCCGCGCCCGCTTCCGCGAACCACGGCACCATTTTCTCCGGCTCGTTCACCATCAGGTGGCAGTCGAGCGGCAGCTTCGTGACCTTGCGCACCGCTTCCACGATCACCGGGCCGATGGTCAGGTTGGGCACGAAATGCCCGTCCATCACGTCGAGGTGGACCCAGTCGGCCCCGCCGCGTTCTATCGCGGCGACGGCCTCGCCGAGCCGGGCAAAATCGCTGTTCAGGATGCTGGGAGCCAGGTAATAGGGGCGGGACATCGGGCTAAATCTACTTCAGGGGCCCCCGGGCATGCCCCGAGTTGTCCTGGCCGGGTGCCGCGAAATGCGGCATGGAAGCATTCTCCCGATCCGCTACATTGCCCTGCCCATGAAGCCCCTCCGCGCCTTCCGCATGCTCCCGGCCCCGATGTTCCTGGCGCCGCTCCTCCTCCCCATCGTCGCCTCCGCCTTCTGCGGCCTGCAAAGCTGCCCGCGCCCCGCCTCGCACGGTGAAATGTCCACGCTCGAAGCCGGGCTCCGCACCCGCTGGGTCGCCTACGACATCGCCGGCAACGAAGGGTCCTATCTCGTCACCGCCCCGCGCCTCTTCGTGCGCTACTGGGGCGTGGCCCTCGGGGCGGAGATTCCCTTCACCCGGCTGCAGGCGGGAACCGAAACCACCTCGGGGCTTTCCAACCCCATCCTCATGGCGCAATATGCGCGGCGGTTCTCCGCCACCTGGAGCGGCGAGGTCGGGATGCAGGTCGAGTTGCCCGTGGGCGATGAGAAGGATGGTCTCGCGGGCGATCACCTGATGCTGTTGCCTTGGGTGGGTGCGCGCAAGGACCTGGGAACGCGGTGGTATGTCTCCGGCATGCTCGGCGCCAGCCGCGCCATCGAAACGAAGCATGAAGATGAAGACGTGGCCTCGCTCGCCAAGGTCGCGCATGAGGGGCATGAGCACGGAGAGAGCGCCACCGCGACGCCCGTGATCGTCAACCCGCACGCCGACCGCGAGATCCAATGGCGCGCCGCGACCGGCTGGACGCGCGGCCGCTCCACGCTCGAGGGCTTCACCCTCGCCCAGCACGATGTCACGGGCGAGGCCGGCCCCGACTTCTACCTGCGCGCGGGCGCCTCGTGGGAATGGGCGATCGGGAACATGAGCGCGCTCCAGCTCATCGGCGACCTGCCCGTCACCGCCGCGCGCCGCAACGAGGCCGAAATCGGCCTCGCCCTCCGCACCGGCTGGTAACAAAAAACCCCTCCGTCTCCGGAGGGGTTTTCGTGTCGAGCCGCTCGCAGCCCGGCGGAGCATTACATCTTGCAGCCGCCGAGGCCCTTGCAGTCATTCTTCCCCTTGCAGGAATGGGCCTTGCCCACCTTGTCGCGGGCGACGCCGAGCTTCTCGGCGCGGGCCTGAAGGTCCTTCTCGCTCATCGCGCAGCCGCCCTGGCCCTTGCAGGAGTTCTGGCCCTTGCACGAAGCCTTCACCTCGGCCGAGTCGGCCGCGACCTTCTTGCCGAGCGCCGCGGCGCTGTCGCTCTTGCAGCCGCTCTTGCCCTTGCACGAGGTGTGACCCTTGCAGGTGCTGTCGCCCTTGCAGCCGGCCTTGCCCTTACAGCCCGACTTTTCGGTCTTGACCGCGCCGTCGGCCTTCTTGGCGCCGTCGGCGTGTGCGGGGGCGGCGGAAACGAGGCCCGCGGCGATACCGGCGAAGGCGAGCTGGGCGAGCATGGAGGTCTTTTTCATGATGGATCCTTTCATGACCCCCGGCCGGGGGTTGGGGTGAGAATCTACAAGACCCGGGAACGGGCCTTGTATCCAAGGCATGTACGGAACCCCGAGGGGGGCCGGATTGGGAGGGTGGGGGTTTTCTTCGAGGTTAATTCTTTGCCCGTGGTTGCAAAATCGGGATTTAGGCTCTTTCTTCGCCGTTGGTAGTTGGTAGCCTGGGACCTGATTCCCTTGTTGCCACCAACTACCAACGACAAAGAATGGCCCGGATTCTTCCCGCAACCACCAACCGGAAACACTTCGCCTACGTAGAATACCCCAAATTCGGCGAAAGCCACTTCTCGGCCTCCTCCATCGTCCACCCCTTGCGCTTGGCGTAGTCCGCGACCTGGTCCTTGCCGATCTTGCCCACGCCGAAGTAGCGGGACTTGGGATGGGCGAAGTACCAGCCGCTCACCGCGCTCGCGGGCCACATGGCGTAGCTCTCGGTGAGGCGCAGCACGGTGTGCTTCTCCACGTCGAGGAGCTTGAACAGGAGTCCCTTTTCGGTATGGTCGGGGCAGGCCGGGTAGCCGGGCGCCGGGCGGATGCCGCGATATTTCTCGCGCGGCAGTTCCTCGACGGGCATGGATTCGTCCGCGGCGTAGCCCCAGAATTCCTTGCGGATGCGCTGGTGCAGGCGCTCGGCGAAGGCTTCGGCGAGGCGGTCCGCCAAGGCCTTCGCCATGATCGAGCCGTAGTCGTCATGCGACTTCTCGAAGCGCGCGACGATCTCCTCGAGCCCGCCGCCCGAGGTCACTGCGAAGCCGCCGAAGTAATCGGCCACGCCGCTTTCCTTGGGGGCCACGTAGTCCGCCAGGCAGAGATACTCGCCCGGAGTCGGGCCGTCCTTCTTCACCTGCTGGCGAAGCTCGTGGTTCACGCCGAGAAGCGTCGTGCGCGATTCGTCGGCGTAGATCTCGATGTCGTCGCCCACGGAGTTCGCGGGCCACAGGCCGTACACGGCCTGGGCTTCCAGCTCTCCCTTCTCAAGGAGATCCTTGAGCTGCGCCTGCGCGTCGGCGAAAAGCTTGCGCGCCTCCTCGCCCTTCTTCGGGTCGTCGAAGATGCGAGGGTATTGTCCGCTCAGCTCCCAGGTGTGGAAGAAGGGCGTCCAGTCGATGTACTCCGCGATTTCACGGAGCGGATATTTCGTCAGGACATGCACGCCGAGTTTCTTCGGCTTCACGACCGCGCCCGCGGCGGCCTCCGCCTTCCAGTCGGGGGCGAAGCGCTTGGCGCGCGCCTCGGAGATCGGAACCAGGGCGCGCTCCACGTTCGCGCCCGCGTGGTCGGCCCGCACCTTGTCGTAGCGCGCCGTGATGTCGGCCATGAAGGCCTCGCGCTGATGGGCCGTGAGTAGCGAACCGGCAGTGGGCACGCTGCGCGAGGCGTCGAGCACATGCACCACCGGCTGGCTGTACACCGGCGCGATCTTCACGGCCGTGTGCGCGACCGACGTGGTCGCGCCGCCGATGAGCAGCGGGATCTTGAACCCGCCGCGCTCCAGTTCCTTCGCCACGTGCACCATCTCGTCCAGCGACGGCGTGATCAGGCCCGAGAGGCCGATGAGATCCACGTCGTGCTCCTTCGCCGCCTCCAGGATCTTGGCCGCCGGAACCATCACGCCCAGGTCGATGATCTTGTAGTTGTTGCAGGCGAGCACGACGCCGACGATGTTCTTGCCGATGTCGTGCACGTCGCCCTTCACCGTGGCCATCAGCACCTTGCCGGCCTCGCGGCTGTCGGGATTGAGCGCCTTCTCCGCCTCGATGTAGGGCATGAGCCACGCCACCGCCTTCTTCATCACGCGGGCGCTCTTCACCACCTGGGGCAGGAACATCTGGCCCGAGCCGAAGAGGTCGCCCACCACGTTCATGCCGTCCATCAGCGGGCCTTCGATCACCTCGATGGGGCGCGCGTACTTGAGGCGGGCCTCCTCCGTGTCGGTATCGATATGATCCATGATGCCCTTGACGAGGGCGTGGCTGAGCCGCTTGGCCACGGGCTCGTCCCGCCACGCGAGGTCCGCCTCCCGGCCCGACGCCCGGGCCTTCAC
>DATAHJ010000120.1:0-16856 GCA_036263275.1 Fibrobacteria bacterium
GGCGAAGGGGTCGTCGGAGACGTTGGAGACGATGAGGACGTCGCTGGTGCGCATTGCCTGCCTTGGAAGCAGCCGTTTTCGGCCGGTGAAGACAGGTCAAAGGGTAGCTAAATCGGGGAGGGGGGGCGGTACGCCCTTCGAGGGCGAAGCCACCGAGGTTGTCGCAATACATTGTGGGAAATGCTTCGTCGTTGTCAGTTGTCGGAAAAACCCGAAACTCCGCAATTTCCGCTGACAACCGACAACGACAAAGAATTGATCCCGAAGAACTGCGACAACCGACGGCAGAGCTTCGCCGACGAAGAACCTACCCCCTACTCTTCCGCCTTCGGCGTCGGGACGGGGATCGGCGTGGTCTTCCACACGTCGCGGTTGTACTCCGCGATGGTGCGATCGGACGAAAACGTCCCCATGCGGGCCACGTTCAGGATGGCGGCGCGCGTCCACCATTCCGGGTCGCGATACCGCGCCGAGATCTCGCGCTGCCGCTCGACGTAGGACGCGAAGTCCGCGAAGAGCATGTACTCGTCGTGGAGGTTCAGTCCCTCGAGGAAGCCGCGGAACAGGCCGGGATCCTCGGGGCTGAAGTGCCCGTTGCGCAGCAAATCAAGGACGGCGGAGAGGGCGGGATCGGACTCGGCGGCGGCGGCCGGGTCGTAGCCGGCGTCCTTGCGGGCCTGCACTTCCTCGGCCGTGAGCCCGAAGAGGAAGAAATTCTCCTTCCCCACCGCGTCGCGGATCTCGATGTTGGCGCCGTCGAGCGTGCCGATGGTGAGCGCTCCGTTGAGGGCGAACTTCATGTTGCCGGTGCCGCTGGCCTCGGTGCCGGCCGTGGAGATCTGCTCCGACAGGTCGCTGGCGGGGAAGATCTTCTCGGCGAGCGAGACGCGGTAATCTTCCAGGTACACCACGCGCAAAAGGCCGCGCGTGTCGGGGTCGTGGTTCACCACGGAGCCCACGGCGTTCACCATCTTGATGATGAGCTTGGCCGTGTGGTACCCCGGAGCCGCCTTGCCCCCGAACAGGAAGGTGCGCGGGACCATGCTGCCGGCGCGCCCCGCCTTGATCTCGTTGTACAGGTGCACGATGTGCAGGGCGTTCAACGCCTGCCGCTTGTACTCGTGGATGCGCTTCACCTGCACGTCGAAGAGCGTGGAGGGGTCGCACTCGGTGTCGTGCGCGAAGCGGATCCAGCCGGCCAGCGCGTCCTTGTTGGCGCGCTTCACCGCGCGCCACCGCTCGCGGAACTCGCCGTCGTCGGCGAAGCGCTCGAGGGCGTCGAGGCGCGAGAGGTCGCGCACCCACGCGCCGCCGATCTTCTCGGTGATCAGCGAGGAGAGCCTGGGGTTGGCCTTGTGGAGCCAGCGGCGCGGCGTCACGCCGTTGGTCTTGTTGTGGAATTTCTCCGGGCTGAGTTCGGCGAAGTCCTTCAGCACGCGCGACTTCAGCAGGTCGGTGTGCAGCGCGGCCACGCCGTTCACGGCGCTCGATCCCACCACCGCGAGGTACGCCATGCGAACCTGACGCTGCGCGCCCTCCTCGATCAGCGACATGCGGCGCAGGCGGTCGCCGTCGCCGGGATAGCGCCATGAGACCTGCTTGAGGAAGCGGTAGTTGATCTCGTAGATGATCTGCAGGTGGCGCGGCAGCAACCGCTCCAGGAGGTCGACGCCCCACTTCTCCAGCGCCTCGGGCAGGAGCGTGTGGTTCGTGTAGGCGAACACGCGGGCGGTGATGTCCCATGCGTGCTCCCACGAGAAGCCTTCCTCGTCGACGAGGAGGCGCATCAGCTCGGGGATCGAGATCGCCGGATGCGTGTCGTTCAGCTGGATGACGGCCTTCTCGGCCAGCTCGCTGCAGTCCTTGTGGTACTTCTTGTGACGACGCAGGATGTCATGCAGCGTGGCGGCACAGAGGAAGTACTGCTGCTTGAGGCGCAGCTCCTTGCCGTTCATCGAGCTGTCGTTCGGGTACAGCACCTTGGAAATGCTCTCGGCGAGGGCGATGTCCTTGCTGGCCTCGACGTAGTCGCCGCTGTTGAAGTAGTGCAGGCCGAAGGCGTCCGACGACTTGGCCGACCACAAGCGCAGCGTGTTGACCGTGCCGCAGCCGTAGCCGGGCACGGGAGTATCGTAGGGCGCCGCGAGCACGGTCTCGGTGTCCACCCATTCGTGGATGGCGGTGCCCTGCGCGTTGCGGCGGGTGACCACGCGGCCCTTGAAGCGCACCGGCACCGTGTATTCGGGCCGCGGAATCTCCCACGGATTGGGCAGGCGCAGCCAGTTGTCCGGAAGCTCCTGCTGCCAGCCTTCGACGATGCGCTGGTGGAACATGCCGTAGTCGTAGCGGATGCCGTAGCCGTAGGCGGGCAGTTCCAGCGTGGCCATCGAATCGAGGAAGCAGGCCGCGAGGCGGCCCAAGCCGCCGTTGCCAAGGCCGGCCTCAAGCTCCTGGTTACGCAGGTCCTCGAGGTTCATGCCGAGGTCGTACATCGCCTCGGTGGCCTCGTCGTCGATGCCGAGGTTGATCAGCGAGTTGCCGAGCGAGCGGCCCATCAGGAACTCCATCGACAGGTAGTAGACGCGGCGCGCGTCGCTGCGATAGTAGGACTGCTGCGTGGCGATCCAGCGCGCGATCAGCTTGTCCCGCGAGGCGTAGGCGAGCGCAAGGTACTTGTCGTACGGAGTGGCGGTGTACTTGTCCTTGCCCAGCGAGGTTTCGAGGTGGCGGAAGAACGCCGCCTCGATGCCGTGGTGCGCGCCGGCATGCGGGATCGCGGGATCGGTGAGATCGTGCGATTCCTTGGGGACGCGCGCGAGTTCGGGGGCTTCCTTCGCGGGCTTGGAAGCCTTGGGGGACTTCGGATTCGACGGGGACTTTGACGAGGCGGGCATGTAAAACTCCGGAGACGGAGACGGACTGGCCCAATCATAACTAAACGCATTGCATCATGCCCTGTTATCGATGTCGGTTTTTCCATTCATGCTTGACGCCCTGGGCGAATTTGGAAACTGACAATTGACACTTCGTCGCGGTGTTACCTTCGTGTTTCTCCATGCCCGCTCCCGAATCCTTTTTCCGCTCCCGCGGCCTCGAGCCGCTCGCCTGGGACGAGGCGCTACGCCGCGCCGAGGCAAAGCTTGGCGGAGAAGACGTCGCCTCGTTCGCGCGGCTGCACCGCGCCTTCGTCGCCTATCCCGCCGAGCACACAGCGCGTGCCTTCTACGACTTCGCCGCGCGGCACGAGTTGCATGGGCTCCTGGCAAGTCATCGGTTCCATCGTCTGCTCGCGATCGCGGAATCATTTCAATCGCTCCCTATTAGAGAGAGCGCGGCGATCCTCGACATGGGCGCGGGCGGTGGCTTTCTCGCGGGGTGGCTGAGGGATGAACGCGGCGCGCGCGTCACGGTCGCGGATCTCTCCCCCGCTTCCGAAGAAGCGCTCGCGGCCCAAGGCTTTCCGCTGTTGCGCCAGCAGCCGGAGGCGCGCTTCGATTTGGTCCTCTGCGCCGACAGCCTCGGTGAAGTCCACGCGGACGAGGACGAATGGCTCGCGGACGCGGCCAACGCGGACGATCCGCACTTCGCGGGTGAGCTGGAGGCGCGCTACGGCCTCGCGCACAAGCTGGCCGCGCTGCGAGCGCGCCTTGATCCGGGCGGACGCGTGGCGCTCTTCGAGCCCGCGCCGCTGCCGCATTTCTGGCACGGCGCGGCGCGATTGCTCGAAGGCGAAGGCTGGCGCGTGGAAACATTGGGACCGGAACCGGCGTGGGGGTTGATATTGACATCGGCCATGTAGGGGCAAATGATCATTTGCCCCTACATGGCCCCAACGCCGGCATGGCCCGCAAATGCTCCCCCTTTCCCCTCTCCCACCGGGAGAGGGGAAAGGGGGGTTCGATACAAACTATGGACTTTCCGGGGGTTAGGGGTGAGGGCTTATGCCCGGCGATACCCTCGTTCCTTCGCGCTCTTTGATTTAGATTGATTCTAATCCTTCACGAACAACCCAAACCCCCACAAAGGATACCCCCATGGCAGTTCTCGTCGGCAAAGCCGCCCCCGAATTCACCGAAGAGGTCGCGGTCGGCCAGTCCACCCAGAAGATTTCGCTCTCGGATTACAGGGGCAAGAAGTACGTCGTGCTGTTCTTCTACCCGCTCGACTTCACCTTCGTCTGCCCCACCGAGATCCATGCGTTCGAGGAGGCCCGCAAGGAGTTCGAGAGCCGCGGCGCCGTGTTGCTCGGCTGCTCGGTCGACTCGGCCCACTCCCACATGGCGTGGCTGCGCACCCCGAAGAAGGACGGCGGCATCGAGGGCGTGAACTACCCCATCATCGCCGACATCCACAAGCGCGTCTCCCGCGCCTATGACGTGCTCGACGAGGAGGCCGGCATCACCTACCGCGCCTCGTTCGTGATCGACAAGAACGGCGTGGTGCAGGCGCAGGTGGTTCACCACCGCCCCATCGGCCGCAACGTGGAGGAGGTCCTCCGCCTGCTGGACGCGCTCCAGTACAGCGAGGAGCACGGCGAGGTCTGCCCGGCCAACTGGCACAAGGGCGAGAAGGCCATGAAGGCCGACCTCAAGGACGTGGGCGCGTACCTCGCGAAGAAGTAAGCGGAGCGCAAGCACTGCGGGAGAAGCCTCGGCGCAAGCCGGGGCTTTTTCTTTGCTGGCGAAGCGGCGCGGTTGTCCGTTGTCAGTTGTCGGCGGGGGTGATGAGGTGTTGTTGATTGTTGCCTGACAACGACGAGGAATTGCCTTCGAAGGACTGCAACAACGACAAAGGACCGTCCTCAGAGGACAGTGACAACGACGAAGGGCCGCCCCCAGAGGGCTGCGACAACGACAAAGGACAGCCTTGGAAGCTTCGCCTCCCCCATTGCTAACTTTGGCCCTCTCCATGAGCGATTCTCCGAAACCTGTCAAGAATGCGACGGGCGCGCGCGCGCTGCTCGAGCTGTTCAAGCTGCGGATGACCCTGCACATTCTCGTCACCACGGTGGTGGGGTTCTACATGGCGTCTCCACCGGAGATCGCGTGGGATGTCCTGGGCTGGACGCTTTTGGGCACGGGCCTTTTGGCCGCCTCGGCCTTCAGCTTCAATCAGGCGATGGAGAAGCGCCATGACGCGGCCATGGAGCGCACAAAGGGGCGGCCGCTGCCTTCGGAACGCCTGAGCCTGACGGCGGCGTGGATCGCGGGGATGGTGACGACGCTGCTGGGCGCCGCCCTCTTGTGGACGCACGCGAACGCGCTCACGGCCCTGCTGGGCGTGAGCACAGTGGTGCTCTATGCGGCGGTGTACACGCCGCTCAAGCGCATGACGACCTTCAATACTCTTGTGGGCGGAATCCCCGGCGCGCTGCCGCCGCTGATGGGCTGGACCGCCGCGCAAAACCAGATCGGCGTAGGCGGCATGCTGCTCTTCGCCCTGCTTTTCTTCTGGCAGCTCCCGCACTTCCTCGCGCTGGCGTGGATGTACAAGGATGACTATCGGCGCGGCGGCTTCCGCATGCTGAGCCTGGTCGACGAATCGGGCGAGATCTGCTTCCGTCAGATCTGGATCCAGACCCTCCTGCTGTTGCCCGTGTCGCTTTTCCCCTATGTTTACGGGCTCGCGGGCGTTTGGTACGCCCTCGTCGCGCTCGTGGGCGGAGCCATCTTCCTGTGGCTAGCCTGGCGCCTTCGGCGCACGCGCCGCCGCGAGGACGCGGTGCGGGTTTTCCTCTGGTCCCTGGCCTATTTGCCCCTCGTGCTGGTGGCCATGGCCTTCGACAAGCGCATTCTTTTTATTGGCATCGGCTGAGCGCCGAATTGTCAATGAGGCGCGGCGCGGCGGCTTCACACGCCCCGGACGAGCGTGCAATTTCATGACCGACAAGGATTTAGGATGGGGCGGGAGCGAAGCTCCGCGCGTAACGCGAGGCGTGCATCTGATACCATTGAGAAAGTGTCTCAAAAGACTTTCATCAATTGTGTCCAAACCTCTTGCATGCTCATTTTTCGCGATTTAATTTCTCACCGCTTTTAAACGGAAACCCTGACTCGAATCGGGAAGCCGGAACTTCCGGTGCGCCGCTGGAGACAAGCCGAATGGTATTCCCGAAGTGGACCAACAAGATCCCCGTCATCTTGCTGGCATCCGTTGTCTTCTTCATCTGCTTCGTCGTCTTCGCCTTCGCGTACTGGGGCTCCCCCAAGAACTACGTGGTGGGATACCAGCCCGTCCAGCCCATCGCCTTCAGCCACCAGCTGCACGCCGGCCAGATGGGCATGGACTGCCGCTACTGCCACTACAACGTGGAACGCGGGCGCCACGCGGGCGTGCCCCCGACGGAGACCTGCCTCAACTGCCACAAGATCGTCAAGACCGACTCGCCCGAGATCAAGAAGCTGGTCTCGTACCACGAGAAGGGCCTGCCCGTGCCGTGGGTGCGCGTGCACAAGCTCGCCGACTTCGCCTACTTCGACCATAGCGCCCACGTGAACAAGGGCGTGAGCTGCGTCGAGTGCCATGGCCGCATCGACCAGATGACCGAGGTGCGCATCGAGAAGCCCCTCAGCATGGGCTGGTGCCTCGACTGCCATCGCAATCCCGCATCGCACATCCGCGATCGCGCGAAGATCACCGACCTCGCATGGAAGCCCGACGGCGATCCTGCGCAGCTCGGCCGCGAGTTCATGAAGCTGTACAACGTGAATCCCAGAACGGATTGCTCCACATGCCATCGCTGAACCTCGATCCGAAGCGGGCGGCCGAAAACGCCAAGGCCCCGTGGAAAAGCCTTGAAGAGCTGGCCGGAAGCGCGGAGTTCAAGGACTTCGCCTCCCATGAGTTCCCCGAGGGCGCCGACACCATGGGCACCGACATTTCGCGTCGGCGCTTCATGCAGGTCATGGGCGCCGGCATGGCCTTCGCCGGGGTCACCAGCCTGAGCGGCTGCAAGGGCATTCGCCGCCCCGAGCAGCACATCCTTCCTTACAACCAGATGCCGGAGCGCATGGTTCCCGGCGTGCCGCAGTTCTACGCCACGACCTATACCCTCGGCGGCGACGCCGTGGGCTTGCTCGTCGAGGCGCACGAAGGCCGCCCCACCAAGGTGGAAGGCAACCCTTCGCACCCCGCCAGCCTCGGCGCCACTTCGAAGCAGCACCAGGCTTCCATCCTCGACCTTTACAATCCCGAGCGCAGCCAGGTCGTCCTCAAGGGCGGCAAGACGTCCAGCTGGGAAGCCTTCTGGAACGAGGCGAATCCCGTGTTCGAGGCCCTCAAGGCCAACGGCGGCGAAGGCCTGCGTTTCGTGTCGGGCTACACGGCCTCGCCGTCCTTCCGTGCCGTGCGCGAGCATGCGCTGCGCACGTTCCCCAAGGCCAAGTGGGTGGCCTACGAGGCGGTTTCCCGCGACAACGTGACTGCCGGCATGTACGCCCTCACCGGCAAAGCCGCCGAGCCGCTCTACCGCTTCGCCAAGGCCAAGCGCGTCCTCTCGGTCGACTGCGACTTCCTCGAGGCCGAAGCCTTCAACCTCGTCTACTCCCGCGACTTCGCGCAGGGCCGCAATCCCGACGCGGGTCGCGACGGGATGAACCGCCTTTACGTGATCGAGTCCGGTTTCTCCGTGACCGGCGGCGCGGCGGATCATCGCCTGCGCGTCAAGCCTTCGGCGGTTCCCTTCGCCCTTATCGCCCTGGCCCGCGAACTGCAGTCCCGCGGCTTGTCTGTTCCCGGTTTCGGGGCGGATCTCGGCGCCCTTCCGGGCAATGCCGAGGGCATCTCCTCCGCGTGGATCAAGGCCCTGGCGGACGACCTGATCAAGCATCGCGGCGAGTCCG
The DNA here is from genome assembly GCA_036263275.1 of Fibrobacteria bacterium. Lineage (GTDB taxonomy): Bacteria > Fibrobacterota > Fibrobacteria > UBA11236 > UBA11236 > UBA11236. The sequence goes on from DATAHJ010000120.1 coordinate 7,842, forward strand.
TGATCGCTGTGGGCAAGTACCAACCTGCCGCCGTGCATGCGCTGGGTCAGGCCCTGAACTACTCCCTGGGCAACCTGGGCAAGACGGTCGAGTGGAAAGTTTCCTCCGTCCACGCGCTCAACGCCTCGGGCGACGCTCCCGAGAGCGGCTTGGAGTCGCTGCGCGCGCTCGCCGCCGATCTCGACGCAGGTCGCGTTTCGGCGCTCGTGGTGCTCGACGCGAACCCGGTCTACGCCTCCCCCGCCGACCTCGCGCTCGGTTCGAAGATCGCTTCGGCGAAGTTCAGCGTGCACCTCGGCGGCGAGGTCGACGAGACCGGCGCGCTGACCGGATGGCACCTTCCGCTGAGCCACTTCCTCGAGACGTGGAGCGACGGTCAGGCCTTGGACGGCACGACTTCGGTGGCGCAGCCGCTCGTCTCCCCCCTCTACGATACTCTCGATGCCGCCGAAGTGCTCGCACACATTTCCGGCTATCCCCAGACCACCTCGCACGAGATCGTGCGCGCCTACTGGGCCGGAAAATCGGGCCTCGGCTTCGACGCCGCCTGGCGCAAGTGGCTGCACGACGGCGTGATCGCCGTCGGCGGCGCGGCGGATGCCGGCTACTCGCCCGCCCCCGCGTTGGCGTCGCTCCTGCGCTCCCTGCCCGCCCCGGCACAGGGCGTCGAGCTGATTTTCCGTGAGGACGCCCGCCTGCTCGACGGTCGCTTCGCGAACAACGCCTGGCTGCAGGAAGCTCCCGATCCGGTCACCAAGCTGACCTGGGACAACGCGCTGCTGGTCGGCCCGAAGCTCGGCGAAAGCCTGGGCATCGCGCCCTACCTGCTGAACAAGGATGCGACCGGCACCACGCTGGCCGACTACCGCAAGCGTCCCATGGTGCGCGTCACCGTGAACGGCGCTTCGCTCGAGGTCGCCGCCTGGATCCTCCCCGGCATGGCCGAGGACACCGCGCTGCTGCACCTCGGCTTCGGCCGCGTGCACGTGGGCAAGGTCGGCGAGGAAGCCGGCTTCAACGCCTTCGCGCTCGCCAACTCCGCCTCGCCGTTCGCGGCGTCCGGCGTGAAGCTCGAGAAGATTGACCGCCTCTACTCCCTCGCCTGCACGCAGGACCACTGGTCGCTGATGGGTCGCCCCATCGTGCGCACCGGCGACCTCGCGGAGTACCTCGAGGATCCGAAGGAGTTCGCTTCCGAGGAGAAGTGGAACGAGCACCCCGCCGAGCAGAGCCTTTGGGACGAGAAGGTGCGCGGCACCTACGACTTCTCCCAGGGCATGCAGTGGGGCATGGTCATCGACCTCAACAGCTGCTCCGGCTGCAACGCCTGCCTGGTCGCCTGCCAGTCCGAGAACAACATTCCCACGGTGGGCAAGGAGCAGGTGCTCCGCGGCCGCGAGATGCACTGGCTGCGCCTCGACCGCTACTTCACCGGCGATGTCGAGGATCCCCAGCTCGAGTTCCAGCCGATGGGTTGCCAGCAGTGCGAGAACGCTCCCTGCGAGGAAGTCTGCCCCGTGGGCGCGACCGTGCACTCGCACGAGGGCCTCAACGACATGGTGTACAACCGCTGTGTCGGCACGCGCTACTGCTCGAACAACTGCCCCTTCAAGGTGCGCCGGTTCAACTTCTTCAACTACAACAACAAGCACACCGAGACCGAGAAGATGCGCATGAATCCGGACGTGACCGTCCGCTTCCGCGGCGTCATGGAGAAGTGCACGTACTGCGTGCAGCGCATCCAGCGCGCCCGCATCACGGCGAAGAACGCCGGCAGCGAGCGCATCGCCGACGGGGCCGTCACTCCGGCCTGCGGCCAAGCCTGCCCCTCCGGCTCGATCGTCTTCGGCGACATCAACGATCCGCAGAGCCGCGTGGCCAAGCTCAAGGCCCACCCCCGCAACTACGGCCTGCTGAAGGAGCTGAACATCAAGCCCCGCACGACCTACCTGGCGCGGGTGCGCAACCCCAACCCGGCGCTGGCAAGCCAGGAGAAGGCGGCCTAACCGGGCCGCGCAAGGAAGCAGCACGCACATGATTCCGCATCGCGACGACGATCCGACCCGCCGCCCGGTACTCGTGGAGTCCAACGACTTCCACGAAGTGACCGAGATCATCGCGGGCCCGACCGAAACCCCGCTGACCCGCAACTGGGTCCTGCTCCTCATGCTGAGCGGGTCCTTCATGTGCCTGATGGTGGGCCTCTTCGGCTACCTCTTCTGGGAAGGCACCGGCGTCTGGGGCGTGAACATGCCCGTGGCCTGGGGCTTCGCCATCGTGAACTTCGTGTGGTGGATCGGCATCGGCCACGCCGGCACGCTGATCTCGGCCATTCTCTTCCTCTTCCGCCAGCGGTGGCGCACGGCCATCAACCGTTTCTCGGAAGCGATGACCATCTTCGCGGTGATGTGCGCCGGCGTGTTCCCGGCCTTCCACGTGGGTCGCGTCTGGGTCGTCTACTACATCTTCCCGCTGCCCAACCAGATGGAGGCTTGGCCCAACACCCGCAGCCCGCTGTTCTGGGACGTTTTCGCGGTGAGCACCTACTTCACCGTATCGCTGCTGTTCTGGTACATGGGCCTGATCCCTGACCTTGCCACCATGCGCGACCGCGCCACCACCAAGGTTCGCCGCTTCATCCTCTCGATCTTCTCCCTCGGCTGGCGCGGCGCCGCCCGCCACTGGCAGAATTACGAGCGCGCCTACCTGATCCTGGCGGCCATCTCGACCCCGCTGGTGCTCTCGGTGCACTCGATCGTGTCCTTCGACTTCGCGACCTCCAAGGTCCCGGGCTGGCACACGACAATCTTCCCGCCCTACTTCGTGGCCGGCGCCGTGTTCTCAGGCTTCGCCATGGTGTCCACCCTCCTCATCATCGCCCGCGAGGTGTTCGGGTTCAAGAAGGTGGTGCGCCTGCACCACATCGAGAACATGAACAAGTTCATGCTGCTCACGGGCACGATCGTCGGCTACGCCTACGCGATGGAAATCTTCGTCGCCTGGTACAGTGGAAACATCTACGAGCGCTACGCGTTCTGGAACCGCGCCCTGGGCGAGTACTGGTGGTCCTACTGGGCCATGATCACCTGCAACGTGATCTCGCCGCAGTTCTTCTGGTTCAAGTGGGTGCGTCGCAACCTCGTCTTCACCTTCATCCTGACCATCTTCATCAACATCGGCATGTGGTTCGAGCGCTTCGTGATCGTGATCACGCTGCACGCGGACTTCCTCCCCAGCTCGTGGGGCTATTACCGTCCCACCTGGGTCGACTGGTGGACGTACATCGGGACGTTCGGCATGTTCTTCACGTTCTTCCTCTTGTTCCTGAAGTTCCTGCCCCAGCTGGCCATCGCCGAAGTCAAGGCCGTGATGCCCGAGTCCAACCCCCACTTCCACCCGCACGACAAGGGCCACTAGCATGAGCAGCTCCGCCGCCCCCCGCGTCTTCGGGGTGCTCGCCGAATTCAAGACCCCCGCCGACGTCTACCACGCCGCCGAGAAGGTGCGCGATGCCGGCTACAAGAAATGGGACGTGCACTCCCCCTTCCCCATCCACGGCATCGAGCGCGCCATGGGAATCGGCGACTCGAAGCTGGGCTGGATCGCCTTCTTCTGCGCCGCGACCGGCGCGTTCGGCGGCTTCGGGCTCCAGTACTGGATCCACAAGCACGCCTATCCCCTGCTGATCGCCGGCAAGCCGATGATCGCCCTGCCGGCCTACGTGCCGGTGACCTTCGAGCCGGGCATCCTTTTCACGGCCTTCGGCTGCATTCTGGGCATGCTCGCCCTCAACGGTCTGCCGCGCTTTTACCATGCGCTGTTCAAGAGCCGCAACTTCGCTAAGGCGACGGACGACGGCTTCTTCATCAGCATCGAGTCCCGCGACCCCAAGTTCGCCCTGGACTCGGCCCGCGCCCTGCTCGAAGCGGCCGGCGGCAAGAACATCGAAGTGCTGGAGGATTGACGTGAAGCGCATCACCACCCCCGCATCCCTTTTGGGATTCGCGCTGCTGGGCGCCGCCGTCCTGCTGTCGGGCTGCCGCGGCCAGACCTCGCGCAAGCCCCCGCTGTGGATCATGCACGGCATGGAGTTCCAGCCGCGCTACAACGCGTTCGAGGGCAACCGCTTCTTCGCCGACGGCCGCAACATGCGCACGCCTCCCGAAGGTACCGTGGCCCGCGGCCTCCTGCACGAGGACGATGCCCTCTATCGGGGCGGCGGCGAGACCCCGGTCGCCAAGATCCCGATGGCGCTCACCCCCGCCCTCATGGAGCGCGGCCAGAATCGCTTCAACATCTACTGCACGCCCTGCCACTCCGCCTCCGGCGGCGGCAACGGCATGGTGGTCCAGCGCGGCTTCCTGCCGCCTCCCGACCTCCACGACGCGCGCATCGCGGGGCTGCCCGACGGTGAGATCTTCCGGATCATCACCCACGGCATCCGCAACATGCCTTCGTACGCCAAGCAAATCCCCGAGGAAGACCGGTGGGCCATCGTCGCCTACGTCCGGGCCTTGCAATACAGCCGCAGCGGCGGCCAACCGAGCAACTGAGGTCACCGAACCATGGCTGAATCGCACGTCACGAACCTTCCCGCAGAGCGCCTCGGCGACAAGCTGTCCCGGAGCGCCTCCTGGTTCCTCGGCGCCGGAATCCTCGGCGTCGTCCTCTGCGCCGTCTCCTATTTCCGGAACGGCACCGACTTCTTCGTCTCTTACCTGACGGCCTTCTGCTTTTTCCTGGCGATCTCGCTGGGCGCCCTCTTCTTCGTGATGGTGCAACACCTGTCCCGCTCCGCGTGGAGCGTGACCGTGCGTCGCACGGCCGAAACCCTCGCGTTCAACCTTCTCCTGCTGGCCATCCTGTTCCTCCCCCTCCTGCCCGGCATCCACGACCTGTTCCGCTGGACGCATGAAGACGTCCGCGCGACGGACGCGCTGATCCAGGCCAAGGCCGGCTACCTGAACCTGCCCTTCTTCTACATTCGCGCGGCGTTCTACTTCGCCGTGTGGTCGCTCCTGAGCTGGTGGTTCCTGCGCACCTCCCGCCTGCAGGATGAGACCTCCGACCCGGCGCTCACCACGCGCATGGGCAAAGTGTCGACCATCGGCCTCATCCTGTTCGGCCTGACGCTGACCTTCTTCGCCCTCGACTGGATCATGTCCATCGACGCGCACTGGTATTCGACCATGTTCGGCGTGTACTACTTCGCCGGTTCCGTCGTGGCCTTCTACTGCTCGCTCATTCTCCTCGTGACGCTGCTCAAGCGCACCGGTCATCTCGCGAAGTCGGTGAACACCGAGCATTACCACGACATGGGCAAGCTGCTGTTCGGGCACAACGTGTTCTGGACCTACATCGGCTTCAGCCAGTTCATGCTGATCTGGTACGCGAACATCCCCGAGGAGACGCAGTTCTTCCTGCACCGCTCCGCGCACGGCTGGAAGGCCGTGAGCTACTCCCTTCCGTGGCTGCACTTCGCCTTCCCCTTCCTGTTCCTCATGTCGCACAACGTGAAGCGCCGTCCGCTGCTGCTGGCCGCGGGCTGCGCCGTGCTGCTGACCATGTGCTACGTGGACCTGTACTGGCTGATCCAACCGAACTTCCACCATGCGCCCACCTTCGGGCTTTCCGACATCGGCGCCTTGCTTGCCATCGGCGGGTTTTATCTATTCTTCTTCATCAACAACCTGCGTCAGGCGAGCCTGATCCCCACGGGTGACCCCCGTCTCAAGGATTGCCTGTCCTATGACAACGGACTTTCCGAATGAGCCACTCCCACGCCGATTCGCACTCGGAGCACGCGTCCCACGGCGGGCACGAGACCGAGGACTTCCAGGGCACCTACGCCATCTGGGCGATCCCGTTCAGCCTGATCTCCCTCGTGGTCTTCGTGTTCATCGTCGCCCTGTGGGCGCCCGCGGCTGCCAGCCGCGAGATGCGCGTCAAGGAGGTCCTGGGCGCCGAAGAATCCCGCAGCCAGCTGCTGGAGCACCGTGCGCACGAGAAGCAGGCGCTCGCCTCGGGCACGATGTCCATCGAGCAAGCCATGCGCGCCCTCGAAACCGGTAAATAACAGGAAATTTAAAGCCCGTGACGTCCGCACTTCTTCTCGCGGCCGCCATGGCCGTGCTGCCCGACGTCTCGGGTGGCCAGTTCTCCGGTCCCGGTGACACCGCCGGAGCCGCCCCCCAAGCCACCATCGGCGCGGGCATCGTGGAGCGCCTCGGCGCCAAGATCGATCCCTCCCTCGCCTTCCTCGACGAATCCGGACACGAAGTCCGCGTCGGCCAATATCTCGGCCAGGGCAAGCCGATCCTCCTCAACTTCGCCTACTTTCACTGCCCCATGCTCTGTGGCCTGGTGCAGGACGGCATGGCCAAGTCCCTCAAGACGCTAGACTGGGCTCCGGGTCGCGAATACCTCATCCTGACGGTGGGCATGGATTGGCGCGAGAGCACGGCCGAGGCCGCGCCGGTGCGCAAGCGAGTCCTGCCCCTGATCGGCAAGCCCGGAACCGATTCCGGATGGCACTTCCTGACCGGCGAGTACAAGGCGGTGCGGACCTTGGCTCGTTCCGTGGGCTTCAACTACAACTTCGTGCCGGGCCAGAACGACTTCGCCCATGAAGCGGGGCTCATTTTCCTCAGCCAGGACGGCAGCGTCTCCCGCTACCTGTACGGAATCGAGTTCTCCCCCCGCGACATGCGGCTGGCGCTGCTCGACGCCTCGGAAGGCAAGAGCCTCTCTCTGGGTGAAAAGATCGTGATGATGTGCTACAAGTACGACCCCAAGGCCCAGGGGTACGTGCTCTTCGCCCGCAACTTCATGAAGGCCGGTGGGCTTATCGTGCTGTTCCTGCTGCTTCTCCTGCTGGTTCCGCTCTGGCGGAAGGAAAAGCGGCGCGGACAGGACGACAAATCTTCGCCTGAGAAAACGGCTTGAGTCGCATCCTGATTCCGATCACGGGTGCCTCTTTTTGCGGCGGTTTTTTTTACATTGGGCCGAAACTTCGCGAAAGCGGGTGGCTGCATGCAAATCGGGGCAAAACCTGATGCAAGCGAACCGCCTCCTTTTGTGGCTAAACCCTTCGCGGCGGAACGGGGACGACAGCCTCCGGACCACCGTTTACCCGGGAAAGGAAGCCTGATCTCCTTCGCCAAGGACAGCGAAAAGCCCCTATGGAAAACACCAAGACTTTCTGGCTCCCCGAGCAGGCCTCCACGTTCGCCGGCATGGTGGACTGGGCCTTCAATCTTTATCTCTGGATCTCGGTCTTCTTCTTCGTGCTCGTGGTGGGGCTCATCGCCTTGTTCCTCGTGCGCCATCGCCGCCGCCGCGCCGACCAGCTGGCCACCGGCCAGATGATCCATAACACCCTGCTCGAGACTTCGTGGACGGTGATCCCGCTGCTCATCGTCATGGGCCTCTTCTTCGTGGGCATGCGCGGCTGGTGGCACATGCAGGTCGCGCCTTCCGACTCCATGCTCGTCGACGTGGTCGGCATGAAGTGGAAGTGGACCTTCAACTACCCGCAGGGATTCAGCAACGACACGCTGGTGGTGCCGGTCAACAAGCCCGTTCGCCTGCGCGTCACGAGCACCGACGTGATCCACAGCTTCTACGTGCCCGCCTTCCGCACCAAGGCCGACGTGGTGCCGGGCCGCTACCACAGCCTTTGGTTCCAGGCGACCAAGCCGGGCGTCTTCACGGTGGAGTGCACGCAATACTGCGGCACGAGCCACTCCTACATGCTGACTGCGGTCAAGGTCGTCACGGCCGACGAGTACAAGGCCTGGCTCGAGGCCGCGGCCGCCGCGTCGGGAGGCAACGTGCCGCCCGAGCAGTTCGGCGCCACTGTGTATACGAAGCGTGGCTGCAACGCCTGCCATACCGTCGACGGCAAGCCCGGCATCGGCCCCACCTGGAAGGGAATCTGGGGACATGAGGTCAAGCTCGCCGACGGCAGTACCGTTCAGGTCAACGCCGCCTACATCCACCAGTCCGCGATGGATCCCACGTCGCAGGTCGTGGCCGGCTTCCCCCCGATCATGCCCTCCTACAAGGGCATCCTGAACGATCGTGAAATCGAAGGCGTCATCGCCTACATCCAGTCCCTGAAATAACGCGGAAACGGAATCGACAATCATGAGCGCGCATCACGAGAATATCAATTACCTGAAGGCCTCCTCCGGCCTGAAGAACTGGCTGGTCACCGTCGATCACAAGCGGATCGGCATGATGTACCTGGCCTCCATCCTGCTGTTCTTCATCACGGGCGGCCTCTACGCCTTCCTGTTCCGCCTCGAGCTGTGGTCCCCGCTGCCGAACTTCATCAGCCCGGACACCTACAACCACTTCTTCACCATGCACGGCGTGATCATGGTGTTCCTCGTGGTCGTTCCGGGCATCCCGGGCGCGCTGGGCAACTTCCTGCTGCCGATCCAGATCGGCGCCAAGGACCTGGCCTTCCCCAAGCTCAACATCACGAGCCTCTACCTCTACTGGATCGGCGCTGTGCTCGCGCTGTTCTCGCTGACGCAGGGCCGCGCCGAGTCGGGCTGGACCTTCTACGCGCCCTACTCGCTCTCGCAGAATCCCGCGGTGATGTGGATGATGGTCGCGGCCTTCATCCTCGGCTTCTCCTCGATCCTCACCGGCGTCAACTTCATCGTGACCATCCACAAGATGCGCGCGCCGGGCATGACGTGGTTCCGCCTCCCCCTGTTCATGTGGGCGCTGTATGCCACGGCCATCATGCAGGTGTTCGCCACGCCGGTGCTGGGCATCACGCTGATCCTGCTGCTGCTCGAGAACTTCCTCAAGATCGGCATCTTCGACCCCGCCCTCGGCGGCGACCCGATCCTGATGCAACACTTCTTCTGGTTCTACTCGCACCCGGCCGTGTACATCATCGTCGTGCCCGCCTTCGGCGTGGTCTCCGAACTGATCGCCGCCTTCTCGCGCAAGAACATCTTCGGGTACAAGTTCATCGCCTTCTCTTCGGTGGCCATC
>DATAHJ010000121.1:0-2043 GCA_036263275.1 Fibrobacteria bacterium
CCTCCCGGCCGACTTCGCCGCCTGCCTGACCATCGCCTGCGATCCGGAGGCCTTCGAGCCCACCCGGCTGCTGCTTGAAAACGACGGGGTATACGGATCCTTCGGCGTCCACCCCCACGACGCGGAGAAGTACACCCCGGAGCTGGAAACCCGGCTCAAGGAAATGCTCGCGCTGCCCAAGACCCTCGCCTGCGGGGAGATGGGGCTCGACTACCACTACGATCACTCCCCTCGGGAGCGGCAACGCGAGGTTTTCGCCCGTCAGGTCGAGATCGCGGTGGAGGCGAAGAAGCCGCTGGTCGTCCATACCCGCGAGGCGGAAGCCGACACCCTGGCAGTCATGAGAGGGCAAGTTCCCCGCGACTGGCCCGTGCACGTGCACTGCTTCACCTCGTCGACAGCGCTGGCGGAGAGCCTGCTCTCCGACTTCCCCAACCTCTGCATCGGCTTCACCGGCATCATCACCTTCAAGAACGCGGGCGACCTGCGGGAGACCGTGCGGCGCGTGCCCATCGAACGCATCCTGGTCGAGACCGACGGACCCTGGCTCGCTCCCGAGCCGCATCGCGGCAAGCCGGCGCACCCCGGCCACATTCCGCTCATCCTTGCCAAGCTCGCGGAGCTCAAGGGCGTGACGACGGAAGAGATGACCCGAGCCACGACAGGGAACGCGTCGCGGGTTTACGGGTTTCCGGGGGTGGTATAGGGGGCGATCTTCGGCGACGAAGCTTTGCCGTTGTCAGTTGTCGCGGCCCTTCGGAATCAATTCTTTGTCGTTGTCAGTTGTCTGCGGAAATTGCTGAGCTTTGCGTTTTCACGACAAGCGACAACCGACAACGACGAAGCATTTTCAACAAAGTATTGCGACAACTCCAAGGCTTCGCCTACGAAAGGCTCTTCCGCCAAGCCTCGTACTCCGCCAGCAACTGATCCGCCCCGAACTCGGGTCCGATCCAGCGCACGGGCGTGCCGCGGCGTTCCATGCCGCGGAAGTAGGTCTCCTGCCTCTTGGCGAGGAGGTGGATCTCCCGAAGCAAGGTCAAGATCATCTCGTCGCGCGAGGCCTCGCCGCGCAGGTGCGCGGCAACCTGCCTATACTCCATGCCCAGCAGGTCGAGACGTTCCCAGCCGATGCCGGCCTCGCGCAGCCCTCGAACCTCCTCGATCAGCCCGGCCTCAAGGCGCGCCATCAGGCGCTCCTCGATGCGGCGGCGAAGGTCGGAGCGCTCAAGGCGCGTGACGAAGACGAGGGGCTTGAGCTCCCAGTCGGGCAGGCGGCTCGGAGGAATCGAACCCCGCGGGGTGATCGCGATTTCGATCGCCCGCACCACCCGCTTCTTGCTCGTAAGGTCGGTGCGGGCGTAAAGCTCGGGGCTGAGCGCCTTCAGTTCCTCGCGCAGGGACGACGCTTCGCGTTCCATCAGCTCCGCGCGCAGGCGCGGGTTCTCGGGAACTTCGGCGATGGCGTAGCGGCGCAGCACCGCCTCGAGGTACAAGCCGGTGCCGCCCGCGAGGACGGGCGGAAGCCCGGGGCCGTGCTCGCCGAGGAAGGTGTCGAGCGCCGTGTAGGCGTCCACCTGAAAACGGAAGAGACTGTACACCTCGGACGGATCGACGATGTCGATGAGGTGATGGCGGACCGCGGGCTGGTAGCGGGCGTAAACCTCGAGGTCCTTGCCCGTGCCGAGGTCGAGCCCGCGGTAAACCTGGCGCGAATCCATCGAAAACAATTCGGTGCGGAGACGGTGCGCCGTCTCCGCGGCCAAGGCGGTTTTGCCGGTTGCGGTGGGACCGGCGAGGACGATGCAAGGCCAAGAAAGAAGGGTCACGGGCGCGTCAAATTTAACAGACAGTTACCGTTCCGCGAAGATATTCCGTGGCGGATTGACATTGTCAATTTGGCGCGTCAAAATTGCCAATTGGTGCTAAAAGGGCAAATTCCCGTTTCTTGGTATGTTTTCCGAAATGCCACGCTTAAACCATTTTTTAATCGTCACGATTACACTGTCATCGCTGCTCCTCGCCGGCTGCGGCGTGACCACG
>DATAHJ010000122.1:0-4419 GCA_036263275.1 Fibrobacteria bacterium
GGCAGGCTGACCATCCTCGACATGTTCGGCCGCACGGTCTGGTCGTCCGATGTGGTCGCCGGGACCCAGGAGGTTTCCTGGAACGGCGTGGGCGCGAACGGCGCTTCGGCCCAGGGTGTCTACATGGCTCGCCTCGCGTCAAAGGATGCCGGCGTCCGGTTCGTCGGCAGCAGGTTCTCGCTGGTCCGATAGGCAAAGCCCCCGTCGAATGCGAAAAGCCTCCCGTTCGGGAGGCTTTTTCGTTTGCGGCACGCCCCTCAGGCATGCGATGTTTGGACTGTAATGTTTCACACCCTTGCCGACGCGTTCGATATGGTAGCGGAAGGTGCGCGGGACAAGGCCTCCTTGTATCTCCTTTGTGTGAGAACCTCGTCATCATCAACAAGGAGCAACCCATGAACTCGCTTCGAATCAAGAAAATCCTTTCCGCCGCCCCGATCTTGTTGGTCGCCATGACTTTCGGATTGGGCGGGTGCCTCACCGACGACAAGGGCAAGGAGAGCGACGGGCCGACAATCTCCGTCTCGCCTTCCGATCTCATCGTGAGCCAAGGCGCCGTGGCGACCTTCTCGGTCACCGCCAGCGGCAGCGGCACCCTCGAATACCAGTGGCAGCGCAACGGCGTGAACATGGAAGGCCGCACCGCCGCCATGCTGTCCTTCGTCGCCAACGACAGCGACGACAACGCCGAGTACCGCTGCCGCGTCAAGGACAAGTCCGGCACCACCTACAGCGACGTCGCCCACCTGCGCATCCGCGTGCAGAGCGAGGACGTCACCCTCGGCGCGCAGAACAGCCTGCTGCCGTCCTCGATCGACCTCGACACTTGGACCACCTACACGGCCTCGACCTCCCAGAACAATTCCAACCTGATCGACCTGGTGTTCGCCTTTTCCACGAGCACCGGCAACGACAGCCTCGCCTTGTATTCGCCCAGCGTGGCGAAGAACGGCATCGGCAGCAGCGCGGGATTCGACTTCATGCAGAGCTGGCCGACGGCCAATGACATCTCGATCCGCAAGGTCGAGGTGGCGAACTGGAACGACGTGATGACCGACGCCGACATCAAGAACCTGTACGACAACGGCTCGGCCGGCTCGACGGCGGGACGCGTCTTCGTGAAGGCCGGAACCACCGTGGTGGCCAAGTCCAACGAGGGCCTGTACGTGCTGCTGCGCGTCACCTCGGTGACGGCGCAGTCCGCGAACGGCTCGGGTTCGATCGACGCGAAGGCGAAGTGGTAAGGACCTGATCGCACCATCCGCGGCCGGACCTGGCCGCGGCAGGCGGCCGGAACCCGCCCGGAACCCGTTCCCGCGCATCGCGCGGGGAAGGAGAATGGGATGAGCGACCGGAGGCCGGAGACGCGGGGGCCGACATTTGCCCCCGCGTTTTTTTGTTTCCGTTGTCGAACGGCGCCGTTATCGAACAGCGTGGACGGCGTTCCGGAAGATCGCCAGCCCGTCGCCCTCCGCCTTCATGCCGTCCCGCTGCCAATGCGGATGCTGCGTGGGCAGGATGTGCGCCTCGGGGTGGGGCATCAGGCCGAACACCAGCCCGTCCTTGCTGCACAGGCCGGCGATGTCGTCCGTCGAGCCGTTGGGATTGGCGGGGAACCCTTCGGGAACACTGCCGTCCTCGTTGCGGTAGCGCAGGCAAGCCTGCCCGTTCGCCTGCAGCTCCTTCAGCAAGGCTTCCGAGCCGGGGATGAATTTGCCTTCGCCGTGGCGCACCGGCAGGTAGATGCTTTCCACGCCCTTCAGCCAAAGGCTGGGGTTCTTCGCGTCGGCAGCCAGGTGGCACCAGCGGTTCTCGAAGCGGCCCGAGTCGTTGAAGGTGAGCGTGCAGGTCTGCGTGAACGACGCCGGCTCCGTGCCCGGCAGGAGGCCCAGCTTCACCAGCACCTGGAAGCCGTTGCAGATGCCGAGCATCGGCACCTTCTTCTCGCGCAGGCGCAGCAGCGTGTCGCCGAGCTTGTGTCGCAGGCGGTTCGCGAACACGCGCCCGCTGGCGATGTGGTCGCCGAAGGAGAAGCCGCCGGGCACGGCGAGGATGGCGAAGTCGTCGAGCTTCACGCGTCCGTCGATCGCGTCGTGCAGGTGCACGCGCACGGCGTCGCCGCCCGCGAGATTGAAGGCCTGCGCGAGCTCCACGTCGGAGTTGATGCCGTAGCCGGTGAGGATGGCGATGCGGGGCTTCATGTCAGAAATCCAGGGGCTTGCGCCACGCGGCGAAGGCGGCGTCGACGGTGGTTTCGATCAGGGTCTTGTCGCCCCGGCGGAGTTTCAGGGCGGGAGCTTCGGTCACGATTCCGATGCGCGCGAAGGCGGAACCCTGGAGGGCTGCTTCGAAGGCGGCTGCGTCGTTCGGTGAAACGCTGACGACGAATCGACCCTGGCTTTCGCCGAACAGCAAGGCGACATCGGAGAGGCCCCCATCTTGCGCGGCTAAAGAAAGGTCAGCCTCGAGGCCAAGGCGTCCACCGATGGCCGACTCGGCCAGCGACACCCAGAGGCCGCCGTCCGAGCAGTCGTGCGCGGAGCGAATCAACCCCTTCTGAATGGCGCCGAACACCTTGCGGTAGAGCGCGAGGTTCGCGGCGAAGTCGGTGACCGGGACGCTGTTGCCGATCGCGCCGAGCATGCCGAAGTATTCCGATCCGCCGAGCTCCTCTTTCGTGCTTCCCAGGACGTAGACGACGTCGCCCGCGGCCTTGAAGTCGATGGTGGCGCTCTTGGTGGCGTCGGGGATGGGGCCGATGACGGTGACCATGAGCGTGGGCGGCACGCTGATCTTGCCGGCGCCCTTGCCGTAGTCGTTCTTCATCGAGTCCTTGCCCGAGATGAGCGGCAGGCCGTAGGCCGTGCAGATGTCGTAGAGCGCCTTGTTGGCGCGCACCAGCTGGGCCATCTTGTATTGCCCGTCGGGCGTCTCGGGCGATTCCACCGGATCGGGCCAGCAGAAGTTGTCGAGCGCGGCGAGCTTGCCCGGCTCGCCGCCGGCGGCCACGGCGTTGCGCACGGCCTCATCCACCGAGGCGGCGGCCATGTGGTACGCGTCGACGTCGCTATACCGCGGCGAGAGCCCGTGCGACACCACGAGGCCTTCCTTGCGGTCCTGCAGGGGCTTGATCACCGCCGCGTCGCTCGGGCCGTCGTTCCGCGCGCCCATGAAGGGCTTGACCACGCTCTGGCCCTGCACCTCATGGTCGTACTGCCTCACCCAGGTTTCCTTGGAGCAGATGTTCAGCGTGCCGAGGAGAGCCAACGCGTCGGCATTCAGGTCGCGCGCGGCGAGGGACGCGGCGGGCGGATCGAGATGCTTCGGCGGCGCCCAGCGGCCCTTGAGATGAAGCTTCGGGTTTCCCTCGTGCAGGAATTCCATGTCCATCCGGCACACGGGCTTGCCGTCGTAGAAGCACTCGAAGTTGCCCGTGGCGGTGAACTCACCGAGGTTCGAAACTTCCACGTCGCGGCGCGCGGCCAGGTCGCGGAAGGCCTCCCAGTTTTCGGGCGGCACGGCGAAGGACATGCGTTCCTGCGCCTCAGAGACGAGAATCTCCCATGGGTCCAGGCCGGCGTACTTGAGCGGCGCGCGGTCGAGATGCAGCGCGCAGCCGCCGCTTTCCCGGGCCATTTCGCCCAGGGAGGACGAGAGGCCGCCCGCGCCGTTGTCGGTCACGAAGCGGAAGAGGCCGAGGTCACGGGCCTCGAGGAGGAAGTCCAGCATCTTCTTCTGCGTGATCGGGTCGCCGATCTGCACTGCCGAAACCGGTGAGGCTTCGGTGAGCGCGATCGAGGAGAAGGTCGCGCCGTGGATGCCGTCCTTGCCGATGCGGCCGCCTGCCATCACGATGCGGTCCCCGGGCTCGATCGACTTCTGCCATGACGGCTTGCCGTGGAGCTCGGAGGGAATCAGGCCGCCCGTGCCGCAGAACACCAGCGGTTTGCCGAGGTAGCGTTCGTCGAACACGATGCTGCCGTTCACGGTGGGGATGCCCGACTCGTTGCCGCCGTCCTTCACGCCGCGATGCACTTCCTTCAGGAGGCGCTTGGGGTGGTGGAGCTTCTCGGGCACGGGCCCGTCATGGTAAGGCGAGGCGAAGCAGAACACGTCCGTGTTGAAGATCGGCTTGCAGCCCATGCCGCAGCCGAGGATGTCGCGGTTCACGCCCACGATGCCCGTCATCGCCCCGCCGAACGGATCGAGGGCCGAGGGGCTGTTGTGGGTCTCGGCCTTCATGGCCACGTCCCAACCGGGGGCGAATTCGATGATGCCCGCGTTGTCGGTGAAGACGGACTTGAGCCACGGGGCGGAAGGACGCACGGCATTGGTGGCGGCCTTCACGTAGGTCTTGTAGAGCGAACGGATCGTCTCCGTCCTTCCCGCCTCGTCCGTGTACTCGATGTCGGCGGCGAA
>DATAHJ010000123.1:0-3272 GCA_036263275.1 Fibrobacteria bacterium
GCTTCGGGCGTGATGTAGCGCTTGCTGCCGGGCCAGAAGTTGAAGCCCAGCCACTCGACGTCCATCATGTCGAACGCTTCGGCATCCTGCGCGCGCGTGACGCCGCAGACCTTGACCTTCACGCGATCGGCGCTCATGTCAGATTTCCAGCAGCGCGCCGCCGCGCACGACGAGGCCGCCTCGTCCGTCGAAGCCCTCGTACTCGCAGCCGAGCAACAGGCTGGAGCGGCGACCGTTGCGGATGTCGAGCAACCCGCCCCCGCGCCACAGGAAACCGCCGCCGTCGCCGACGGCCATGCCGATGCCGCCCGTCGCGGCCGGCACGAACACGCGTCCGAAGGGCAACCTCATGTAGCCTGCGGCGAGGATCGGCACCAGCGTCGGGTGGCCGGCAACGCCTTGGCCCGACTGCACGCCGAGCAGCACCTGCTCGTCGAAGCGGCTGTAGACGGAGACGTTGTAGCCGAAGCCGGAGCCCTCGAAATCAGGGCGCGTCTGCAGGCCCAGCGTGCCCGTCACGGCCAGCGGCGGAAGCGCCGAGGCGATGGAGGCCGTCAGGAGGAAGGATGCGAGGGCGAGGAGCTTGAAGCGCACGGGGAAATAATAGCTGACAGCTTACGGCTTACAGCGAACAGCGGAAAAAATCAGGGACAGCTGTCAGCCGTCCGCTGTGGGCTAATTGGGGTAATCGCCCGCCTGCGCGCGCACGGGCGGGTAGGAGAACACCTTCGCCTGAACAGGCTCGGCCGGGCGGGTCGCGGCGCGCTCCACGCGGCTCCACGTGCCCCCGCCACCCCGCACCGCGAGGGCGCGGAAGAGGCCCATGAGCAGGGCCGCGTTCATCGACACGAAGTAGAAGGGAATCAGCAGGAGCTTGTGCCGGCGCGCCTCGGGGCCGAGCAGCCGGGCAAGGCCCGCAGCGGCGTAGAAGCCGACCTGGGCGACGAGCAGGATTCCGTAGAACCGCGACCCGAAGGCGAGTTCGATGTTGGCCAGGAACTGTACGATGAGCAGCAGCGGGGCGAGCCAGCGCAGCAGCTTGTGCGAGAAGAAGCCGTAGGCCACCAGCGGGCGCAGCGGGTTCAGCAGGGGGATATAGCGCGGCAACAGGTTGAAGTTGGCCTGGCTGATGCGAACCTTGCGGTGGAACTCGCCGTAGGCGTCGAGCGAGGTCTCCTCGCTGCCGATCGCCTGGGGCTCGTACACCACGGCCTTGCCCGCGCACAGCACGCGCGTGGTCACATAGAAGTCATCCATCACCTTCACCCCGACGGGGATGGGGCTGTAGAGCTCCTTGCGGATGGCATAGATGCCGCCGTTGGCGCCGATCACCGTGCCGAGGCGCCCTTCCTGCTTCTTGATCTCAGACTCGAGGTTCCAGTAGATGCTCTCGCCGATGCCGAGCGCCGACTCGCCGGCGTCGTGCAGGATGAGCTTGCCGCACACGCTGCCCACGCGGGAATCGGCGAAGGGCGCCGTCAGCTTCTGCAGCACGTTCTTGAGCAGCATCGTGTTGGCGTCGCAGAACACGAGGATCTCGCCGCGCGCCGCCGGGACGAGGCGGTTCAGCACGGAGGCCTTGCCCTCGCGGCTGGTGAAGGCGAAGAGCTTCACGCCCGGCGCGTATTGGGCGGCGATGGCCTCGGTGCGGTCGGACGAGCCGTCCGAGCCGATGAGGATCTCGATGTCCTCGCGCGGATATTCGAGCTCGAAGCAGTTGCGGATCTTGTCCTCGAGGATTTTCTCCTCGTTGTAGGCGGCGATGATCAGCGAAACCTTGGGACGATGCGCGGGCGTCTCCGTGGCCTCGGCTCCCGCCTTGGCGCGGCGCGCGGGGAAAAGGCGCGCCAGCACCGGGAGAGAAAGCGGGTACAGCACGTAGGTGTGCAGCAGCAGGAGCGCGCAGGCCCAAAGCAGGATTTCCATCAGCCCTTGCCCTCCAGGAAAGCGTCGAAGCTCACGTTCTTCTCGCGCGCGCCCGACGAGATGTAGGTGAGCAGGCTCACCATCAATTTCGTGTCGGCGTAGGCCGAGTAGCTCCCGATGATCTCGCCCTTCCCGTTGAGGAAGAGCATGGTGGGGAAGCCGGTCACGCCCCAGTTGGTCGCCATCTGGCGCTCGCTGACCTTCTTGCCCTTCCACGTAACGGTCTGCGGGCTTTCGGCGTTGAGGCGCACGCTCTGGAAGTTCTTGTTCAACTCGTTGAGCACGGGCTGCGCGCGCAACGTGGTGGCGTTGAGCTTGCGGCAGTATCCGCACCAGTCGGTGTAGACTTCCACGAAGACGTACTTGCTCGAACCGGCCGCCTTCTTGACGGCCTCGTCGAGCGGAACCCATTGCGGCGACGACTTCCCGGCCTCGGCCTTGGCGGCCGGAGCCGCACTCTCCGCGCGCGCCATCCCGGAGAAGGGAAGCGCGAGCAGCGGGGCGAGGAGGAGGGCGTGGAGTCGCATGGGATTCTTCAGGGTTGTATTAGGCGAGGGCCGCGTCGAGCTTCTCGGCGATCTTGCCCTTGGGGTAGGCGCCCACCAGCTGCTGCACCATCTCGCCGTTCTTGAAGAACAGCAGGGTGGGAATGCTGCGGATGCCGTAGCGCGAGGCGATGTCGGTGGCTTCGTCGGTGTTCAGCTTGGCCACCTTGGCGCGACCCTTGTACTCGTCCGCCAATTCGGCGACCACGGGGCCGACCATGCGGCAGGGGCCGCACCACGGGGCCCAGAAGTCGACGAGGACGGTGCCGGAGTGGGAAACCACCTCGGTCTCGAAATTTTCACTGGTGAGTTCGATGACGTTGCCGGACATTAGGGATCCTTTCGTTGTGCCTGAATCGCGTCCAAACGGGCCAAAACCCGCTCCTGAAACGGTCTCCAAGCCTCCGGATTCCCGGCCAGGCGCATGAAATGCTCGTGGAATTCCGCGGGTGTCATGCCATGCCGGGCCAAGACGGCCCTGCGCATCTCGCCGGCCTGCCCCGGATCGTGGGAAAGGGCCGTGGAAACCAGTTTCAGATCTGCGTAGGAATCTACAAACTTGGCCTCAGGCTCGTAACGGGAGCGTTCGCATCCCGCCATGATCAGGAGGGGGAGCAAAACACTCACAAACCGTGAAATTTCGCGTATTCCCTTCATGACATCCTCAATTTATGGCGAAACGGAAGAGCGGGGGGTTAGGGCTGGGTTCCGGGATGGTCACGACTTCGTCGGGAAATGCCACGTTTCGGTCACGCCCCGTTCGAAGCCTGCTTCGACGTCGTTAAACCCCGCCTTCGACGG
>DATAHJ010000124.1:0-1641 GCA_036263275.1 Fibrobacteria bacterium
GACCTCCTCCACAGTCTGCTCCTCCTCGCCGATCGAGGCCGCGAGCGTCGACAGGCCAACCGGCCCGCCCTCGAACTTCGTCGTGATGGTCCGCAAAATCACCCGGTCCATCTCGTCGAGGCCCAGCGGATCGATGCCCAGCATCTCCAGCGTGCGCTCCGCCGTGGCCGCGTCGATCGCGCGGGAGCCCTTCACTTGGGCCACGTCGCGGCACCTGCGAAGCACCCGGTTCCCGATGCGAGGCGTTCCACGGCAACGGGAAGCCAGCAGCGAACAACCCTCCGCGGAAAGGTCCACGCCCAGGATCCTTGACGACCTTGTCAGGATGCGCTTCATCTCCGCCTCGCTGTACATCTCGAGCCGGAAGCTCAGGCCGAAGCGGTCGCGCAGGGGAGAGGTCAGCATGCCCGTGCGGGTGGTCGCGCCCACGAGGGTGAATTTCTTGAGCGGGAGGTTGATGCTCTTGGCCGAAGGACCGGGCTCGAGCAGGATATCGATCTTGAAGTCCTCCATCGCCGGGTAGAGGAATTCCTCGATCACGCGGTTGAGGCGGTGGATTTCGTCGATGAAGAGAATGTCGCCCGTCTCAAGGTTCGTCAGGAGGCCGGCGAGCTCGGAAGGCTTGGAGAGCGCGGGGCCCGAGGTGATCTTGAGGTTCGCGCCCATCTCCCGCGCGACGATGTGCGCAAGGGTCGTTTTCCCGAGGCCCGGCGGGCCCGCAAGCAGGATGTGGTCGATGGGCTCCTTGCGCTGCTTCGCGGCCTGCAAAAAGATCGACAGGCTTTCCTTCAGCTTCTCCTGACCGGTGAAGTCGGAAAGGCTGTCCGGCCGCAGGCCGACGTCGCCCTCGGGATCGTCTCCCAGCTGTTGCGGCGCGATGACGCGTTCAGGCATGGGCTGCAATATAAACCGGGATCGCGCGGGGGCCGTAGGGGCACAAGGCCGGTCCGGACCGCCGTCAAGCTTCCTGCAAGGCCTGGGATATCAACGCGCTGAGGGTCGCATCCGCGCCCAGCTTTTGCGAGGCCTTGCGCACGGCCTCCTGCGCGCCGGCTTCCTTGACGCCCAGCGAGACCAGCGCGCCCGTCGCGTCGCGGAAGGTCGCGCCTTCGCCCGAGGCTTCGGATTCCGCCGTTCCCTCTTCGCGCGGCAGGTCGAGCTTCGACATCGACGCGCGCAGCGAGGCGATGAGCACCTCGGCGGTTTTCTTGCCCACGCCCTTGAGCGCGGTCATGCCGCGCACGTCGCCATGCAGGATCATGTCGGCCAGCTTTTGCGGCGTCACCGCCGAGAGGATGCGCAGCGCGAGCTTGGGCCCCACGCCCGAGACGCCGAGCAGCTTGAGGAAGAGCGCGCGCTCGGCCGCGTCGCTGAAGCCGTAAAGGTCGAGCGCTTCTTCGCGCACGTGCAGGTAGGTGAGAATGCGAATCTCATCGCCGGGATTCCCGGCGCGCTCGGCCGTGCGCAGCGACACGTCGACGCCGAACGCGACGCCGCCTCCGCTGCCGATTTCCACGACGAGGCGCGTGGCATGCTTCTCGGCCAGCCGGCCGCGCAGGAACTCGATCACTGGGCCCTCCGCGCCGCTTTGAGCTGCTTTGAAGCCTGCTTCGAGGCTTCCTTCAGGAGCGGCGAACGGGC
>DATAHJ010000125.1:0-2390 GCA_036263275.1 Fibrobacteria bacterium
TAGGCATAATTCACGGCGCGCACGGGGCTCGTCACCTCGCTCGAGAAGTGATACAGCTGCTGGGTGATCTGGCCGGTGTAACTCGCCTGCATCGGGGCCGGCATGCCGCTGCCCGTGCGGGCCGAAGCCTCATAACCAAGCGCCTGCCCCCACAGCGAATGACGGTCGGCACCACGGGAGACATCCACCTCGCGCATCCAGCCGCGGGCATGATAGCCGTACGTGACGACCGCTCCGGGGCCCGCGCCATCGCGGCCAAGGCCCACTTCGCGCAACGGGCCATGTCCGTAGTAATCGTACCGTGCCGCCGTGTCGCCGAGCGCGGTGATCGCACGAACGCGGCCGATCGCATCATACGCGTAGGCCTGATCCATGAGAGTGTCCCGCACCGCGCCTTCCTGGACGGCCCTGCGCCGGACGATCCGATCCCCCTCGTCGTAGGTGTACTCGGAGGCCTGCAGAGGCTGCCCCCGCATCGCGCCCATGTATTTATGCTGCCGCATCACATTGCCGCGCTCATCGTACTCGTAAAAGTCGACCACCATCTTCTCCTGCTGCGAAAGTCCCGTGGCTTGCGAGCCGGGATTACGGTTCCAGGCGGCGACGAGCGCGCCCGCGCGCGGACGCGAGTCGATGACGGAGGAATACGGAATCGAATCGAGCGGCATGCCGGCGCGATCCCCGAACCGTTCGAGGCTTCCATAGAGGTAGCCCTTGCTTTCCACCTTGTTCTCCGGATACCCTTCGCCGTCCCCATCCACCTTTGCCTGAACGAGAATGGAGTCATCCGCCATCTGCTCGCCGGCCGAGACGAGGTTCCCGAGGTTGTCGTAGTCGGAGTAGGCGAAGAGCCGGGTCGACTTCTCCCGCTGCGCTTCGCTCTGGCTATAGCGCAGCATGCCGCGTCGGTTGTACCAGTACTTCACCAGGCCGCGGTCGGGACCGAAGCTGCTCGTCAAGAGGCCTTGCGAGTCATAGTTCGAGATCTCCGCGAAGGTCGCGCCCGATGTGTCGAGCGGCGTGCGGACGCGACGCGCGCGGCCCGACGGGTAATAGTCGGTCTTGCTGATGGCCCACGTGCCGCCGCCGGCTTGCGCGGCCGCCTGCACGACCTGTCCCTTGCGGTTCGTCCACGAAAGCGCATAAACCGAATCCTCGTCGCGGCTCCAGTCGAGACGATATTCTTTTTCGCCCGGATCGGAGGAAGAGCAGACCGGCAGGCCGGGAGCGAGTGAGGAGGTGAAGCAAAATCCCGATTCGGTGTTACGACCGGCGCCCATCGCCCATGCCGTGCCGGGCGCGGCGGTGCGGACGGCCCGAGCGCCGGGTTCGGGAGCATAGCGCACCTCGGAATAGGGGCGCGTCCCCATGCCGGGGGTTGGGACGGTAGAGTCATAATACGCTTCGGCGGCGGTGAGGGGATCAGTTCGGAAAGCGGGTGCTCCGTCCCCGCCACCGGCAGCGGTGAACGGCAGGAAGGTCTTCCACGGTCTTCCCGCGGAGTCATACAACATCGCGTCGACGCGGTATTTTCCATCAGGCAGGCGCGTGTGCGATTGGTGCGCGCGACCCAGCGCGTCGGAGAAGACGACGGAGTAGCCGTGGCGGGATCTGCGCCCGACGAGGGTCGCGGAATCAAGGTCTCCTTCCTCCAGCACCACGTCGTCGAACCGAAGATCGGCGGAGATTCCCGAAGTGGCGCTGCGCCACAAGGCGATCTCGCCCGCGGTTTCGCCGGACTGCGCCGTGAACCGCAGAGCCTGCAATGTCCAGCCGGAGTGGGCCGCGTAGGAAGTCCCGGTCACGGTCCTGGAAAGCGTGCCGCCGTCGGAGAAGAAACGCACGGCGGGGGCCGCGCCCGATGTGACGCTGCCTTGCGAACGCACGAGGAAAGAAAGGGTATAGGCTTGTCCCGGCACGAGCGGCATGCGACCGGAGCGCAAGAGCAATAATTCGCCCGACGTCGAGGTCGTGCCATTCACGCGCCCGGTGAACCGCCCGGATGCGGCGGTAAAACCGGACGGCGCATGTCGCCCCGCCGCCACGACTCCGCCCGTGGAGGAATCGGCCCAGGTATCGAGCTCGTTCTCGAAACTCCAGTTGCCGACGAGAATGCCATGCTCCATCGTCCATGAGTGCGCGCGCGCACGGCTGTCGGCCCAAAGGGCGGCAGGGAGGGCGGCAAGACCCGCGATCAGGAAGGCCGAAAGGATTCGCGTTTTCATGTTCAGTTCTCCCCCGGCTTGTTGAGGCCGGATTGGCCGAGGATCCGTCCGCGCTCGTCGCGAGTCACAGTGGGCTGCCCCGCAAAGCCGTATTCCTGGGTGATGGTGAGATGGTTGGCGTCGGTGCGCTGCGTGGGCCTCCCTCTGCGGTCATAGGCCGTCAGG
>DATAHJ010000126.1:0-11655 GCA_036263275.1 Fibrobacteria bacterium
GCTGACGGAGCACCTCGCCACGCTGGACACCACGGCCACGAACTTCGCGGGCCTGAGCCAGGCCGTCGCGCGCGTCTGCGAGCTGCTGCCGCCGCGTCCTCCCAAGCTGGATTCCGCGGCCCGCGCGGCGCTATGCGATTCCCTGACGGTCGCGGTGGCCGGCGCCGACAGCACGGATTCCACCTTCGCGGCCTTGATGCACCACAAGCGAGGCGCTTGCGGCGAGCTTCCTCCGCCGCCCCGCGGGCCGAAGCCCCCGCGTCTCGATTCGCTGCATGCCGATTCCACCCGCCCGGATTCCCTGCGCCCCCCCAAGCCTCCGCGCCCGGATTCGACGCGCGGAGACTCCACGGGCCACAAGCCGCCTCCGCCCAAGGGGAAGCGTCCGCACAAGTGAACGGTCTTTGTTGAGGGAGAGGACGGCGCGGTGAAGGTTCACCCGCCACTCGGGAGTCCGGTGTCCCCGAAGGGATACCGGACTTTTTTTATTCGAGGTTACGCGGAAGCCGGGGCCGAGGCATTCACCTCGGTGTCCTGCTGCTCCCGGACGCGCGTGAGGTAGGACAGGAGCGACTCCATTTCCGGGGCCGAAAGGAATCCCAGCTGGCGTCGATGCGTTTCGCGAATCGGTTCATCGAGCGCTTCGAGGAGGGCGAGGCCTTCCGGCGTGATGCGCGTGGACACGACGCGCCGGTCGTCGGCGCCGCGTCCGCGCGCGATCAGGCCGCGCTGCTGGAGGCGATCCAGCAGGCGCGTGACGTCGGGATCGCGCGTCACCATGCGCGCGGCGATTTCGCCGCAGGGCAGGCCGGGCTCGCCGGCGCCGCGCAGGATGCGCAGGGCGTTGTATTGCGGGGAGGAGATGCCGTGCGCCTTCAGCTGCGTGCTGAGCGCGCGACCGAGCAGGTCGGCCGTGCGGACGAGGCTGAGGAAGAGCTCCTCTTCGCGGATGGCGAACGGGCGCGTCTGGCGCAGTTCGCTGAGCATATCGTGACTGGTCACGTTCAAATGATAATCCGTTTTTTAAAAAGGCGAGGGTTTCGGCTCAAAAACCGCGTTTTTCGGTGACATTCCTCACTTCACCAAGGCCTCGCCGAGGAGTCCGTTGACCTTGGCCACGTATCCCGCCGGGTCGCGCGGGGCGGAGCCTTCGGCCAGCAGCGCCTGGTCCACAAGCACCCCGTACCAGTCCGGGAGGCGCGGGTCGGAGGCGTCGGCGTCGAACCGGGCCTTCACGCCCCGGATGATGGGGTGGTCGGGATTGATCTCGAGGATGCGCTTGCTTTCGGGCACGGCCTGGTTCGACATCTTCAGGATGCGTTCCAGGTTCGAGCCCAGCTCGTTCTCGTCGGCCACTAGGCAGCACGGGCTCTCGGACAGCCGGGAGGTGACGCGCACTTCCTTGAGAACTTCCGGAAGCTTCGCGGCGATGTCGGCGGCAAGCGTGGCGTACGCGCCCTTGGCCTCTTCCTCATGCGCCTTCTCCTCCTTCGACAGCTCGCCGAGATCGAGCGCGCCCTTGGCCGCGTGCACGAGCTTTTTTCCGTCGAACTCGGAGAGCGCCTGCGTCACCCACTCGTCGATGGGATCGACGAGGTACAGCACCTCGATGCCCTTCTTCCGGAACACTTCCAGGTGAGGGCTGCCTTCCGCGGCCCTGCGGTTCTCGGCGGTGAGGTAATAGATGTCCTTCTGGCCACCCTTCATGTTCGCGATGTAATCGGCGAGGCCCGTGATCTCGCCGTTGCCAAGCCGGCTGGATCCGAAGCGCACGAGGCGCTTGAGCGCGTCGAGATGCTCCCAGTTCATGTGGAAGCCTTCCTTGAGCACGGAGCCGAACTCTTTCCAGAAGGTCTCGTATTTCGCGGGCTCTTCCTTGGCCAGCGTTTCGAGCAGGTTCAGCACGCGCGTCACGGAAGACTCGCGGATCTTGTCCACGACGGCATTTTTCTGCAGGATCTCGCGCGAGACATTGAGCGGCAGGTCCTCCGAGTCCACCACGCCGCGCACGAAGCGCAGCCAGGGCGGCAGCAGCTCCTTGCAGTCGTTCATGATGAAGACGCGCTTCACGTAGAGCGAGAGCCCGTGCGGGCGCTCGGGATGAAAGAGGTCGTAGGGCGCCTTGGCGGGCAGGTAGAGCAAGGTCGAGAACTCGAGCGTACCCTCGACGCGGTTGTGCGACCACGCCAGCGGCTCGTCGTCGCCGTGGTCGAGGTGCTTGTAGAACTCCTTGTACTCCTCGGGCGTCACGTCGCTCTTGGCGCGCAGCCACAGGGGTTTCCGATCATTGAGGACCTCGGCCTCGCCCTTCTCGTCGAGGAGCGTGACGGGATGCGCGAGGAACCCGCTGTACTTCCTCACGATCGACCGGATGCGCCACGCGTCGAGGAATTCCTTCGCGTCATCCTTAAGGTGCAGTTCAATCACCGTGCCGCGCCCTTCCTTCACCGCCTCCGCGAGCGTGAAGGTGCCGTCACCCGTGGATTCCCAGCGCCACGCTGCCTCCTCACCCAATCGCCGCGTCACCAGCGAAACGCGATCCGCCACCATGAACGCCGAATAAAATCCCACCCCGAATTGCCCGATGAGGTTGGCGTCCTTCTTCTGGTCGCCGGTGAGCGATTCCACGAAACGCTTCGTGCCCGAGCTGGCGATGGTGCCGATGTTGCGGATGATCTCGTCCCGGCTCATGCCGATGCCGTTGTCGAGGATGCGGAGGATTCCGTTTTCCTTGTCGGCTTCCACGCGGACGCCGAGCGCCGCGTCGCCACCGAGCGCGCCCGCGTCCCGCACCGCCTCGAAGCGGGCCTTGTCGAGGGCGTCGGAGGCGTTGGAGACCAGCTCCCGCAGGAAGATCTCGCGGTTCGAGTAAAGGGCATGGATCATGAGGTGCAGCAGCTGCTTGACCTCGGTCTGGAACTCCATCTTCTCGGGCGCCTGCGTCGTCATTTCATCCTCCTGTATCGTCTCTGGAAGGGGAAATTTAGGTAGGCGCCCGGTTTTCCCGAACCCTCCGTAACCCCCTGTTTCCTATGTTTCGCCCAAGAAAAGGAGGGTCAGGTTGGATCCGAAGCAGCGGGTGGGAGAGTGGGCGGCCGCGCAGGTCGAGGACGGCATGGCGGTTGGCCTCGGCACCGGTTCCACGGCCGATTGCTTCATCAAGGCGCTCGCCCGCCGCGCGCGCGAAGAAGACATGTCCTTCCGCCTCGTCGCCTCCAGCTCGCACGCCTCCACCGCCCTCGCCGAAAGCCTCGGATTCTCCGTGACGCCGCTGGAGGACGTCGACTTCCTCGACCTGTATGCCGACGGCGCCGACGAATGGGATCCGCGCCGCAGGCTCCTCAAGGGACGCGGCGGCGCGATGGTGCGGGAGAAGCACCTGGCGCACCTTGCCGCGCGCTTCCTCGTGCTCGTCGACCCCAGCAAGCGCGTCGAGCGCTTGGGCGCGAACTTTCCCGTGCCGGTGGAAGTGATGCCTTATGCGGTAGGCCTCGTGCGCCGCGAGCTGGAAACTTTGGGGGCGATGGAAGTGACCCTGCGCCCTGCGCGCGAAGGCGGGGGTTCCTGGATCACCGACCAGGCCAACTTGATCCTCGACGCGCGCTTCGATCCCGCCTCCGACGTGGCGGGCCTCGACCCGGTGTTGTCTTCGATCCCCGGCGTGGTGGGACACGGCCTGTTCACCCGCTACGCGGCGCGCTCCGTGGTGGCCGTGGGTCGCGCCGACGCGGTCGAGGTGATCGCGTGAGAGGTAGGACCGTCGTGGGCGCCGTGGCGCAGTGGCTGCTGAAAAGCTTCCTGAAGGGGCTGCTCCTGCTGGCGCCCCTCGCGGCGACGGTGTGGGTGTTCTGGAAGGTGTTCGCCCTGATCGACGGCCTGCTCGGGCTCAAGGTTCCCGGCCTCGGGTTCGTGGCGACGCTCGCCATCATCGTCGTCGCCGGTGCGCTCGGTTCCTTCATACTGGTAGACCGCCTGGTGGCGTGGCTCGAGGCCGCGGTGAGCCGCGTGCCGGTGGCCAAGCTGATCTACTTCTCGCTCAAGGATTTCGTGGGCGCCTTCGTGGGGGAGAAAAAGGGCTTCAACCGTCCCGTGCTGGTGTCGCTCGAAGCCGACCACGGCATCCGCATGATCGGCTTCATCACCGCCGAATTGCCCAATATTTCCAGTGACACGGTGGCGGTGTATTTTCCCAACGCCTACGCCTTCGCGGGCCATGTCCTGCTGGTTCCGCGAGAACGCATCACGCCGCTTCCGCCCGGGGAAAGCTCCAAGTGGCTGACCTTCGTCGTGTCGGGTGGTGTGTCCGGGAAGAAGGACGCGAACTCCTGAGGGGGTTTTCTCCGGAATCCGTTTGACTGTTCGAGATTCTTCGGTGTCACGGCTCTCTTGAGTCCGAAGCCTTCGAAGCGTTCGCCTCGGAGGATCCTGAACGGACGAAGCTTCGTTGACGGAGCGGTCGCCCCCTTACCCTTCCTCGGCCAGCTTGCGGTCCCGCCGCGAATCATCCACGGGGTCGAGGTGGATGCTCACCGACCACTTCGACTTCTCGAGCGCGCGGATGCGGATCTCGATCTCGTCGGCGACGCGGTGCGCGCGTCCCAGCGTGATATGCTCGCTGAACACCAGGTGCAGGTCCACGAAGTTGACCTCGCCCGAGCGGCGGGTCCGCAGCTCGTGCACACCGTTCACCAGCTCGGAGTGCGTTCGCGCGATCTTCAGGATTTCCTTGGAGATATCGGGAGGCAATGCGTGGTCGAGCAGCATGTCGAGCGCCTTGCGAAGCAGGGGCAACGCGGCCCACGCGATATAGAGGCCGATGCCGCCGGCGACGAGCGCATCGGCCGCCTGCCAGCCGGTGACGCGGATGACGAGCATGCCCGCCAGCACCGCGGCGTTCGACCATACGTCGGTGCGATAATGCAACGCGTCAGCCTCGAGTACGAGGCTGCGGGTCCTGCGCGTCTCGCGGCGCAGGTACGCGACGATGCCGAAGGCCGAGAGCATGGAGAACGCCATGGCGCCCATGGCGAGGTCGAGGCCGCCGGTCGCGATGGGCTCCGGATGCATGAACTTGCCCGCGGCGCGCCACAGCACGAAGCCGGCGGAGCCGAGGATGAGGAGCCCCTCGAACAGCGCGGCCACGCCCTCGATCTTGCCGTGGCCGTAGTTGTGGTCGGCGTCGCGCGGCTTCTCGGCGCCGCGCACGGCGAAGGCGTTGAAGAGCGAGACGATGGAGTCGAGCAGCGAGTCGAGCGCCGAGGCGAACACGGCCACGGAGCCGGAGAGCAGGCCCGCGACGGCCTTGACGGCGACGAGAGCCAACGAGGCGCAGGTGGTGACGACGGTGGCGCGGCGGGCGGGGGAAAGCGTGGCCATGGCGACGGCCAAAGTTAGTTCCCCGTCGGGGGCTTTCCCGAAGCGGTGCCCGTGTCCTGTGAATCGGCTTTCTTCGTGGCCATCTCGCGGTAGCGCGCCTCTTCCGTCTGCAATTCCGCGTCCTTGGGCGCGAGCGGAATCGCGCGTTTCAGGAGGTCGGCGGCGTCGGCGGGGCGACCTTGCTTCTGCAGCGCGTCCGCGAGGTTGAACAACCCCTCGAGGCCTTCGCGGTTTCCGTTCGAGAGCGCCTGGCGGTAGGCGTCCTCGCTGCGTTCCCACCACTTGGCGTCGAAGGCGAGGTTGCCGAGGAACACCGCGGCGTCGGTGAAGTTGGGTTTCACGGCGAGCGCCTGTTGCAGAGGGTCCATCGCGAGGAAGGGCTTGCCGTCGCGCGCGAGCGCGTCGGCGAGCTTGTAGAGGCCGTCCGCGTCGTCGGGGCGCTGCGCGACGCCCTCGCGGTAGGCCGCGGCGGCCTCGCCGAAGCGGCCTTGCGCGCGCCTCAGGTCGCCGATGTAAAAGAGAAAATCCACTTCGGCGGGCTTGAGCGCGAAAGCCTCGCGCACGAGCGCGACGGCCTCGTCGTATTCCTTGAGCGCCGCGTGCGCCTCCGCCTGCTGGTAGACGATGGACACGTCTTCCGGCTCCAGTAGGCGCGCTTTCTCGAGTGCGCGCAGGGCGCCGGCGTAGTCGCGCAGGCGCGAGTGCGCGTCGGCGAGGTAAAGCCATGCCCCGACGTTCTCCGGATCGTCGCGCACCACGCGCTCGTAGGCCGCGACGGCCTCGCCGTACTGCTCCATGCGGAAGAGCACGGCGGCGAGGTTCGCCTGTGCCGGCGGCAGGGTGCCGCCCGCGTAGCGCACGGCCTTTCGGTAGGAAGCCGCCGCTTCGGGCAGTCGGTTCAGCTGGAACAGGCAATTGCCCTGGTTAAAGGCGGAGGCGGCGCGGTCGGTGCCGCGCTGCTCCGCGCGGCGGTAAAGGATCAGCGCCTTGGCGAACTCGCCCTTGGCATACAGGGCATTGCCGCGCGCGAGCAGGTCGTCGGCGGCGACGGCCGCCCCGCCCGCCTTCGCATCCTCCGCCATGGCGGCGTGCGGCGCCGCGGCGAGGGCCGCCAGCGAGGCCGCCAACAGGATTCCGTTCCAGCGCGTCACGTCGTCTCCTTGCGTTCGGCCGTCATCAATTGGTGAACCGGATCTCGAAGGGCTGCTCGAGTCCGCAGAACGCCACCGCCGCGTTGCCCTTTCGCGCCGGCGTGAAGCGCGTCTGGCGGAGCGCCTCCATGCCGGCAGCCGCCATGCCCACGCCGGACGGCTTCTCCTGCGCGACACGGATATCGTAGGGACGCCCCCCTGCGTCGACGCAGAAGGACAGCAGCAGGTAAGCATCCTGCTCGCGCTTGCGCACTTCGTCGGGGATGCGGAACGGCGGTGGCGAGGCGGGCGAGGGGCGCTCGTCGACGCCTTGGTCGGTGCCGCTTCCGCCCATGCCGCGCGCGCGGTTGATGAGGTCGGGAGGCGCGGCGGCCCCGCTCGATCCCATCACGCCGAGGTCCATGGCGAAGCGCGGGCCCGACCGCGGCGCGGTGGGCACGGGACGCGCCCTTTCCGGCTGCTTCACGGAGCGCTGCGGGCGCTTCTCGGGCGGAGGGGGTTCGAGCGAGTGCACGACGTTCACTTCCGCGACCACGCGCGGCGCCTTCTTCCCGCCGCCATGCAGCAGCTGGTTGAGCAGCGGCAGCGCCACGGTGACGAGGCCCGCGGCGACGGCGGCGACGACCCCGATGAAGAGGTTGCGCAGGAAGGGACGTGCGGAGGAAGGCATGGGATCAGGGCGCGAGCGCCGCCACCGAGATTTTGCGGGCCCCCGCGAGGTTGCAGGCGTCCATCACGCCCACCAGCAGCCCGGTGTTGGATTCACGGTCGGCCACGATCACCACTTCACCCGTCGCGTTGCCGGCGAGCAGGCGCTTGAGCACGTCCTCGAGGCCGGCGGCGTCGACCTGACGCTCGTTCACGTGGATGCTTCCGTCGCGGGTGATGGCCACGAGGATGCTCTGCCTGTTCAATTCTCCCGCCGACTTCGCCTGGGGCTTGTCGACGTCGACGCCGGTCTGCTGCGTAAGCGTGGAGCTCATGATGTTGAAGATGAGGATCACGAAGACGACGTCGATCAGGGGGACCACGTCGATATGGAAGCCCGTGCGGCGGCGCGATGGAATGCGGAAGTCGCTCACCGGGCACCTCCCGCCAGGCGACCGGCGCGGTTGAGGAGAAGGGCCATCCCGTATTCGGTCTGGTCCTTGAGCCACCGGATGCGGCCCTCGAGGGCGTGCCCCATCAGGATCAGCAGGATGGCCACGAGCAGTCCCGTCTGGGCCGCGATGAGAGCCTCGGAGATGCCGCGCGAGAGCAGCTGCGGGTTGCCGCTGCCGTATTCGCGCATGGTGCGGAAGGTGTGCACCAGGCCGCTCACCGTACCGAGGAGTCCCAACAGCGGCGCGGCGGCCGCGAGCGATTCGATGAGCGGAATGTGGCGCTCCAACTGAAAGAGGCGGGCGGAGAGGCGCTCCTCGAGGAGGCTGTGCAGCGAAGCCTCGGGCAGGTCGCGATGGTCAAGCACCAGCGAGGCGCCGAAGGCCGCCACGCCCGGCAGGGCGCGCGCGGCGGCGCGAGCGCCCATCGCGTCGCCCGCCTGCATGCGCCGCGCGATCTCCTCGAAGCGGGGGGCGAGCCTCGATTCGCCCCGCCCGCGGCCCAGCCGCAGGAAGGTGCGCAGCACCAGCGCGAAGCCCCAGAAGGCGGCGAGGAAGATGGGGAAGAGCACGAGGCCCCCCTGTTTCCAGGTCTCGAAGACCACGTCGAGCAGATTGGTCGCGTCGAGCATCCTATCCCCTCGGCCAGATCTTGTTGAGCATCTCGAGCGCCGTGGAGGCGAGGGCCGCGTTCAGCGCGTCGGCCCGCTCCTGCAGCCAGCCGTGCACCAGCAGCACGGGGATCGCGATGGCGAGACCGGTCTCGGCGTTGATCAGCGCCTCGGAGATACCGCCCGAGAGCAGCTTGGGGTCGCTTGCGCCCAGCTGGTTCATCATCTTGAACAACGAGACGAGGCCGGCCACCGTGCCCAGGAGGCCGAGGAGCGGCGAGGCGGTGCCGGTGGCCGCCAGGAGCGAGAGCCGGCGCTCGTGCGCGGGCACTTCGCGGAGCATGGCCTCCTGCACCGCGCGCTCGGCTTCCTCGCGCGTGCCGCGCGCGTTCGCGGCCACGGCGCCCATCACGCGCGCCATGCTGCCGTTCGAGCGCCCGGCGAGCGCGGCGGCGCCTTCCCAGTCGTGGCGGTCGGCGAACTCGCGGAACTTCCTGAGGAAGCGATCCGATCCGCGGGAGCGGAGCGAGAAGAAGATGAGCCGCTCGGCCATCAGGAAGATGGCGAGGAAGCCCACGGCGAAGAGAGGATAGAGGGTGATGCCGCCGGCCTTGAACCACGCCCGGAAGCGCGCCCAAGCCGTCTCGCTCTCGCCCCGGGTGTAGCCCGAGCCGGTACTGCGGAACTGCAGGACGTCGAACGGCACGAGGGCGCGTTCTCCGCCGCTTACGGCGCCATGCACGGCGGCCCGCAGCAGCTCGTTGTTGCCGCCCGCGAGGCTCTCGCGCCAGGCGAAGGTCTTGCCCTGAAGGCTTCCCGTGCGCAGCAGGATCTGTGAGGAGCCCTTGCCTTCCTTCTCCAGCTCGCCCACGAAGACGGTGCCCAGCCGCAGGCGCCAGGCGTTCACCGTGCGGCCATCCTCGAAGGTGGCGTTGCGCGACTCCAGCGAGCGCGTCCGCGTCAGGTCGAGGCGCGAGAACGCCGTCCGCCAGAAGAGGCGGAGCGCGCCGGACACATCGGGCTCTTTTCCCTTCGCGGCGGTGAGCGCCTGCGAGACGCCGGAATAACCCAGCGTGCGCGCCTCCAACCCGACGGGGAAGTCCGATGAGACGGCGGCGGCCGCCTCATCGGCTTGGCGGCGGAACTGGGCCACGAAACCGTCGTAACCCTCTTGTGCGGCTTGCAGCGCTTCCTTCTTCTCGTCGGCGGCGTCGCGCGCCTTGGTCCACTCATCCTCGAGGCGAGACGCCTCGCCCGAGAGGCGCGCATAGGCCTCCTCGAGGCTTCGGGCACGCTCCTCGTCGTCGCGGGCCTGCGCGACGGCCTTGTAACGCGCGTCCCAGCGCGCGGCTTCACGGCGCTCCAAAGTTTCCAGCTTGTCGGCGCGCAGGCTTTCGAGGCCGGCGGCCTCGCGGCGCAGCGCTTCGATTCCCCGCGGCTCATCCTTGGCGGCAGCCAGCGCTGCGAACGAGAGGGACGCGGCGAGAAGCGCGCGGGAGGTGATGCAGGAAAGGGTGTTCATCAGCGACCCCCTTCCGCGTCACCGACGGTGCGGAGGCCCACGAGGGGGATCTCCAGCGGGACCAGTTGCGGGGCTTCGCGTCCGCCCTTCACCATCACCGCCCGCTTCACGACGGTCCGCTCCGACAGGCTCAGGTTCTCCCGCCAACTCCAGACGACGCCCGCGCTGTCCATCCGCGGTTCCAGGATGCCGTAGTTGCGGCCCTCGTCGTCGACGTACACGGCGGCCTGGTTTCCGATGCGCAACACCTGCGCGTTGATCACCTCGCCGTCGGCCCGGGTGATCGCCCGGGAGGAAAGCGTCGCCTCGTCGCCGTTCTTGGTCTCCTCGCGCACCAGCGCGAGCAACCTGCCGAAGGCTTCGTCCGGCGGGGTCGTGCCGGCTTCCATGTCGCGGCGCAGCGCCAGCACGCGGTCGCGGCGGGCCTCGATGTCCCAAGGCATGCCGCGCTCGACGCGGGAGCGCAGGGTGTCGGTCACCATCATCAGGAATTCGAGGGCGGCCTTCTCGCGCGCCTTGATCTCTGCGGCGGCCGCCACGTAGCCGTCGCCGCGCGAACGCTCTTTCACGGCGCGGGCGCGGGATTCGCGCACGCGCGCCTCCAGCGCGGCGTTCTCCTTGGCGCGACGCTCCAGGTCGCGCGCGGCGCGCTCACGGCTCTTGGCGAAGCCGGCCTGTTCGGCCGCGGCCAGCGAGTCGGTGCGGCGGAGGTCGTTGTCGGCCCTCTGCACGTCGCGCTTCATGCGCGCGATCTCGAGCGAAAGCCTTTCGGCCTCGCCGGCGTCTCCCTGCGCGGCGGCGGGCGTTCCGCCCGCGAGCGCCAGCAGCAGCGCCGCGGCGAAGCCCGTGGTGATCAGGTGTTTCATGCGATCGTCCCTTCTCCAAAGATCATCAATACTCGGGAATGTCCCGGCACATCGTGCGCGCCACGTCCCGCTTCGCGCGGCAGTACGACTTGGCGCCCTCGACGCATTCGGGGCCGTTCCAGTAGGTCAGTTGGCAATGCTTCCACAAGATCAATTGGCAGCTGTTGCCCGATGCCGTATTCTCGCAGATCGCGCGGACGTTGTCGCAGCCCGGGTGGCTCGACGGATAGTTCCGGTCGATGCAATAGCGCATCAGGGCCTCGGAGGCCAGAAGCGAATTGAAGCTGGCGGCCGCGTCCGCGGACGCGCACACGGCGGAATGCCCCGCCCGGAACGTCGAATCGGTGCACTGCTGGATGGCGTTCACCTTGCAGTCCGGATTGGCCCATCCGTTGTCGGCGCAGTATTCGGGGTAATAGCCGACGCAGTCGCGGTTGTTGAACCAGCCCTTCTCATGGCAGGCCGCCGCGCGCGAGACGGCGTAGGAGAAGGACTGGGTCGAGCTGTCGAGGCGGATGTTCACGTCGAAGGAGTCGACGACCATGCCCGCGAAGAATCCGCGGCCGCCCAGCACGTTGGTGGGCAGGGTGATCTTGGTGTTGCCGTCCTGTTCGCCGAGGGCCACCTGAAAATCCGAATAGATCTTTTCGGTTCCGTAGAAGTAAATGCGGTTGCGGCCGCTCCAGAACCACGCGTTCACGAAGCCCAGCGAGTCGAAGACGTGGCGGCCGTCCGGGTTGCGGTAGTCGCCGTAGAAGATGAGGCGCCGCAGGTTGCCGGGGTAGTAGAAGGAGGACGTGTCCGGCGCGATGCCGAACAGGCTGTCGAACGAGGTGACGGGCCGCGAGCCCAGGGTGTCGAAGCGGTGGGAGATCAGCACGCCCTTGACCGAAGCGTCGCGCCGGGCCTTGAAGAAGTGCGAGAGGTTGCTGAAATCGCTCGCGGCGCTGAGATAGTAGAGGGTGTCGCCCCGCCGGTACGTCACGAGGTCGGCTTGCAGCCATCCGATCACGTCCTTCCGCAGACGCG
>DATAHJ010000127.1:0-2983 GCA_036263275.1 Fibrobacteria bacterium
GGCGGCCCTCATCGCCACGCGCCATGGCGCGAAGCTGGTCCAGCAGGAGCACTTCACCGAAGGCATGGAGCGCATCGTCGCCGGGCTCGAGAAGAAGAGCCGTATCCTTTCGCAAAAGGAAAAGGAAATCGTCGCGCACCACGAAATGGGACACGCGCTGGTCGGCGCCGCCGTGCCGGGATCGTCCGCCGTGCACAAGGTCTCGATCATCCCGCGCGGCGTGGGCGCGCTCGGCTACACCATCCAGCGCCCCACCGAGGACCGCTTCCTGATGACGCTCGCGGAGCTGGAGCAGCGCCTGTGCGTGCTTCTCGGCGGGCGCGCCGCCGAGAAGGTGATCTTCGGGCACCTGAGCACGGGGGCATCGGACGACCTCGCCCGCGCCACCGACGCGGCGCGGGGCATGGCCATGCGCTACGGCATGGTCGAGTCCCTCGGGCACGCCACCTACGAGCGCGAGCCGCAGGGCTTCCTCGGCCCGGGAGCGAACGCCCGGGACTACAGCGAGAAGACCGCCGCCCAGATCGACGGGGCCGTGAAGGACATCCTCGACCAGGCCTTCGCGCGCACGCGCAAGTTCCTTGAGGATAACATCGACCTGCTGAAGGAAAGCGCGCGCGATCTGCTCTCGAAGGAGACGCTGACGGAAGAGGAACTGAAGCCCTACTTCGCGCGGATCAACGCCTCGGCGCTCCAGTAGGTTCGGGGACGATCTCCGTCTTCAAACGCTTTCATGCGCCTCGCGGGGAGCATGAGGCTGTTTGGGGACTCTTTTTGGCGTCACGTTTCTAGCTTGCCCCGAATGCGCCCGTCATCGAAACGATCGTCCTCCAGCGACCGCAAGCCCGCGCCGTCCCCGGTGCCGCCGCCGGTCGCCAAGGCCCCATCCGGCGACCGCGGCCTTGCCTTCGCCATTGCCCTGGGAGTTTGGGGCGTCGCGCTCTGGGTCTTGCAATTCACGACGCTGGCGAAGATGAGCCAGCTCCTGAACCCGAACTTCGACGTCGCGACGTTCTCGGGCTTTACGCCTTACCTCTTCAATGCCCGCTCCCCCGTCCGGCTCGAAGGACTGGATACCCTCCTCCTCATCGCGCTCGCGGGGATTCCCGTGTTCCTGCTTTATTTGCAGGCCCGCCATCGCGCGATGGCGGGCGCCTGGCACCTGCTCGCGGGCACGCCTTGGAAGAAGGCGATTTTCCTGACCGTCCTCTTCGGCACGTTGTCCCGCTTCGCGCTCCACCCGGGCGCCTTCTCCAACCTCGGCGACGGTCCCGTTTTCATCGCGGGCGCGGAAGAATTCAGGCGTTCGCTGGCGATGGGCGCCTTCCCCGACTACTCCACCCTGTTCTATTCAGGCTGGAACCCGCGCCAATACATCGGCAACCTTTTTTCGGTGTTCGCGGGAACCTTCGCCTATGTGTTCGGGAGCACGCTCATCGGCATCAAGGTCTTCCTGCTGGTCGCCCATGCCTTATCCGGCGTGGGAATGTTCCTCTGGATGGAGCGGCTGACCAAGAGCCGCCGGGTCGCCCTGTTCGCCGCGGTCGCCTACGCCCTGAGCCTCTGGCATGTTCACCAGATCTTCCTCATGGGGCGATATCATCTCTCCATCCTGTACGCCTGCATGCCTTGGGCTTTCCTGTTCCTGGACTGGAGCCTCGAGGATCGTGCCCGGCGGCTGCGCCATCTGCTGCTTGCCACCGTGCCGCTCGCCGCGTCGATGTACATCCACTTCGTATGGGGTACGATGCTGTGGAGCGCCTGCACGGTCTACGCGGCCGCGCGCATCTGGACCGGCACGGCTCGCGGGGAGCGGCCACGCGCCTTGACCTCCCTGTTCATCGCCTTCGCATTGCAAGGCCTCATCTTCGCAGGCCTGCTTTCCGCTCCCTTCGTGCGCAAGCATGAATCCTACGCGCATTATTCGACCTCATCCGTGGAAGTCCTCCCATCGCAACCGGGCGATCGTGTGGTGCCGGCCGTGCTCTACCAGTGGTCCAACGGACATTGGAGCGTGGGCGGACGGCCGGAACTCTCCTGGTACAACACCTACCTCGGCATCGTGCCCCTGGCCTTCGCCCTGTTCGGCTTCGCCGCCTTCTCGCGCCGGCGATCCAAGGATCCGTGGGCGCCGAGGATTCTCGGCGTGTTCCTGGCCTGCAACCTCGCGCTGGTTTTCCTCTACCATACGATCACCGAGTTACCGGGCCTCAAGATGTTCCGCATCTTTCCCGAGCACCGGTACCAGACCTTCCTGGTGTTCTTCCTCGCGGCATGCGCCGCCTTCGGCGTCCGGCTTTGGGATCGTGGAGTGTCGGGCCGCTTCACCGGCTGGCGGGCGAACCTCCTCCTTGCCCTGCCGCTCGTCCTGCTCGCGCTGGATGTCGGCACCACTTCCTTCCAGATTCCTTCCGGCAACTACATGCCCTGGCAGGAAACGCCGCTCTTCGACAAGTATCGCGCCGATGGCCGCGCTTACCTCAAGCGGAAGGAAAACGTTCCCTACCTTCTGTTCGTCGAGGGAAGAGGCCTCTACGACTACAACCTGCGCCTTCCCTCGCTGCAGGCCGACATGCTCGGCATGCCGTCGGACCTCGGTGTCCAGCCGCAAACCGCGCCCCGGTCCTCGAAATTCGGCGAAACCTTCTATGCGGGGCTCGCCGACAGGATGAAGTCGGCGGCCGCGCTTCCCGACTCCTTCTCCCTCGACTACTTCTACCTCCACAACTTCCGCGACGTCATGCTGCGTTGGGACAGCACGCGCACCTACGACAACACGGTAATGGACTCCCTGGCCACGGACGGATATTACCTGCGCGGCGAACTCATCCATCATTCGCCGATCGTGGCCGCCACGATCGCGGAGCCCTACGCCTGGAAGAACGAAAGCGATGCCGAGGAACTGCGGCGCCATTATGCGAGCATGCACCTCGACTACGCGAACCGGACGGCGGAAAAGATCTTCCTGCAACCCGGATCCGCG
>DATAHJ010000128.1:0-3026 GCA_036263275.1 Fibrobacteria bacterium
AGCCCGGGGAAAGTGGCCTGTCGCGGCGCATGAATGGCGCGAGATTCCCGGCGTGGGAGATTACACCGCGGGCGCGGTGGCTTCGATCGCCTTCGGGCTCCCGGAACCCATCCTCGACGGCAACGTGGTGCGCGTCTTCAGCCGCTTGTTGGAACTCGGTTTCCTTCCCGGCGAAGGGGCCATGCAGAAGCGAACCTATTGGGAACTGGCGCGCCTGTGGGCCGCGGCACCGCGGCCCGGCGCGCTGAACGAGGCCCTGATGGAATTGGGCGCGCTGGTCTGCACGCCTTTCGCGCCGCGCTGCGACATTTGCCCGTTGCGGTCCGAATGCGCGGCGCGAGCGGACGGCCGGCAAGCCGACTTTCCGCCCGTCCGAAAGCGCGCCCCCATCGAGAAGGTCGCCGCCGTTGCCGTCGTCGCCACGATGGCGGGAGGGCGGGCGCTGCTTGAGGAGCGCGCTCGCGGGGCCTTCCTGGCGGGACATGCGATGTTCCCCCTGTTCTTGGGCCCTGATGCCCGCGGTTGGAAGGCGGCCTTTCGCAAGCGCTTTCCGGGTGCCGAGCTGTCCGGGGAATCCGTGGCGGGAACCTTCCGCCATGCGATCATGTCGAAGGTCTATGAGGTGGAAGTGCGGACCCTGAAGCTGCGAGGGCTGAAGGAACCGTCGCCTTCCGCGCGCTGGCTGCCGACGAAGGACTTGGCCGACCTTCTCACCAACTCCTTGGCGAAGAAGATTTGGAAGAAGGCACGAGGCTGATACTGAGACCCTACGGCCGCGGCTTCGCGCAGCAGCGGAATCCCATGGCGGGATTCGAGTAGTAGGCCTTCGCGGCCACGTTGCGCGTCTGCACGTGGGCGTAGAGGAACCTGATCGCGTACACCCCGCCCGTCTTCGCGACCGACCACGGGGCCGCGGCCTCGCGCGCGAAGATCAGGGCCCGGTCGGCCTCGCTCCGGCCCAGGAGTTCCGTCGCATCCAGCGTGTCCGCCACCGTCGCCGAGGTTTGAGCGTTCACGAAAGTGACCACCGCCATTGTTTGGCGCGTCAGTCCGGCCAAGGCGGGCTTGACGCCCGTATGGTTGTAGGCGGTGTCCGCCTTCACCGAATCCATCTTGTAAACCATCGGCTTCGCCACGCCCTTGAGCAGGATGAGGAGCTGCGAGCTGTCGCGCGCGGGCACGATGGTGTCGATGGATGCCGGGCTGATTCCAGTCGGCAGGGGCAGGCAGCGCGGGGCCTTCGACGTGTAGGTCACGGCGATCATCGGGCCGGTCGAATCGATGCAGCCCGCATAGGCCCTGGGGCGCGATTGCGTGGCGTAGTCGCGGTTCGAGCAGCGCGCGCGCGCCAGCAAGGTGGTGGGGGATTGGTTCGGATTCAGGTAATGGCTGCCGCGGAAGCCGTGCACGGAAGCGGAGGTCACCGGCGTGTGCGGCGTCCCCAGCGACAGGGTCTCCGGAGTCGCCGGATATCCTCCGGAAGTGTAGGGGTCCAGGACCCATTCGGCGAGGTTGCCCGCCAGGTCGAACACCCCGTCGTAGCTCACGCAGGTCGGGTCGCGCAGCGCCGCGGACATCGCCATGGCCGAGTCGCCGGTCCCCACGTTGCAGGTGAAGCGCACGTTCGCGCCGCTCGCGCGCTCCGACTGCATGCCGTAGGTGAGGGCGGGGTCGGGCGAGACGCCCTCGCAGGCGCGTTCCCATTCGGCTTCGGTGCAAAGCCACGTGCTGTCGGAGGGCGTCAGCGACGAGGCGATGTCGGAACAGGCGTCGCGCGCCTGCTCCCAGGTCTTGCGCGTCGCGAAGGCTCCGGAGGAATCCCGGTGCTCATAGGGCTCGATGCAGAAGGACTTCATGTAGCGCTGCAACCGGGGCCCCTCATCCGCGGAAACGGTATCGCCGCGCAGGAAGGACCCGCCCGGAGCCGCCACGAATCCCGGCGGGCAGGTGGCGGAGCTGTCGGCTCCCGGGAAGACGGCGGCCGTGGTGGACACGGTGATCGAGTCGGCCTCGGACACGTATCCGGAGGAATCCACGGCGCGCACGAAAAGCCGGTATGTGCCTCCGGGCGACAGGTATCGGGCGGTGTCGAGAAACAGGGTGTCGTTGCGCTGCGCGGCCCGCACCGTGATGGTCGTGTCGACTTCGATCGCGCCGCCTCCCGGCCCCGCGATGCGACGGCGCGTCACTTCGTAGGACAGGATGTTGGCATTGGCCTGCGGGGAGGGGGCGAGGCCCGACCCCGTCTCCACGAGGTCACGGCTCGCGGTGAAGGCGTAGGCGAAGTTGTTGCGCGTGCTGGCGTTGATCCGGATGCGCGGGGTGGTGGGCTGCGTCGTGTCGGTCAGGAAAACGTTGTTGGGCGTGCTCGAATCGGTGGTGTTGGCGTTGCCCGCCGCGTCCACGGCCCAGAGCGCGATGGTCACGGAGTCCTGGGGAGACAGGCCCGAGATGATCACCTTGAGGCTGTCCCGCGCGTCGGGCGCCGCGCGATTCTGCACGCGCATCGAATCGGGCAGCCGGAACAATCTTCCGGGCGCGCCGCTGCGCGAGTCGCGGAAGTTCGTCGAGTCCACCTCGGCGGTGCGGTCGACGCCTCCGGCCCAGTAGGTGACGACGGGATCGAATCCGGGGCGATTGGGATTCTTGCTGATTCGCAGGATTCGCAGGTAGTAGGCGAGGATGATTCCGGAATCGGCCGTCGGCTCGAAGAAGCTGGTGGGGTCGCGCGGGCGGTCCCACAGGACTTCCACGCTGCGCGCCTTGGGCGTGCGGATCGATTGCAGGGGCGGGGGCGCGAAGCGGTCGTCGGTGATGATCCAGGTGTAGCGGGGCAGGCCGTCCAGCCCCGCTGTCCCGTACACCGTGGCGATGGCGAAGACCAGCAGGCCCTTCTCGTCGCGGCGTCCCGTCGTGTCGAGGGCCGTGGGGCCTTGCCCGCGCGGGAGCACGCGCGGGACCGAACCCGTGTCGGTCAGGAAGAAGATCACGCTGTCCGTGGCGGGCGGAGAGCCTTCGATGACGTA
>DATAHJ010000129.1:0-10495 GCA_036263275.1 Fibrobacteria bacterium
GCCGCCACGACGGGGCCCGCCTTGGATTCCGTCCAGACCGACATGAATGGAAAATTCATCCTGAAGGGACTCGCGGACGGCACCTATAACCTCGCCGCCCAGGCATCCCGCAACGACACGGCCTTGGCCTTGTTCCTGCGCAACGTCATCGTTGCCGGGGGAACGAAACTCACGCTCGACACCCTGAAGGTGGCCGGCAGCGTGAAGCTCCAAGTGACGGCGCAGGGCGGAGTGCTCTCCGGTTCCCAGTGCGTCATCTCTGCGAGCCCGTGGGTCGCCACGACCGATTCGTTGGGATACTGCGTGATCAAGGGACTGCCGGCGGGCGAATTCCAGATCACCCTATCCTATAACGGCGCCCTCGGAGCCGTTCTCAAGACTGTTCTCGTGACTCCCGGCGATACCCTCCGGGACACATCAGGCATCACGCTGCCCCCGTCCTCGGTACCGGTCCTCTCTTCCCCGGCGGCCAACGCGACGAACGTGACAGCCTCTTCCGTGACCTTCATCTGGACGGGAGTGATCTCGGCGAATTTCTACCGGCTCCAGGTGGCCACGGACTCGGTGTTCACCCACAGGGTGGTGGAAGACACGGTTCCCGCTTCCGTCATCGCAGGGCCGATGAGCCGTACCACTAGCGGGTTTTTGCCCTCGACGAATTATTTCTGGCGTGTCATAGCCTCGCAGGACGGGCAAAGCGCGGCCTCCGGGGTGCGCCGGTTCACCACCGTCTCGTCTTCGGATACCACGCAAGCGCCTACCGCGCCCATCCTTCTAGGTCCGGGCGATTCCTCGATGAGCGTCGTCGCCACACCCTCATTGACCTTCGCATGGAGCAAGGTGACCGCCGCGACGAATTATCAGATCCAGGTATCCGCGAGCGCCTCATTCTCCACGTTCGTGTTGAACGACTCGACCCCCGAAAGCATTTTGAAAACCACGTCATTGCCCCTGAGCGCGGGCGTCGCATATTACTGGCACGTGCGGGCTCTTGTCGGCGGAACATGGGGACCGTGGTCCGTCACTTGGCGCTTCGGCACGAGCGCCAGCACCCCGACATCGCCGCCGGAGACGACCGTGACCGCGCTTTCCGCGCCGACCCTGACCACTCCGACGGCGAACTCGACCGTGACCTACGGAACCAACCTGTTCCAGTGGAACACGGTGGAAGGCGCCACGGGATATTGGCTCCAGATCGCCAAGGATTCCACTTTCCTGACGAAGGTCGCCGACACCCTAACGTCCGACACCACGCGCCAGGTCGTCCTCGAAGCAGGCACGACTTATTACTGGCGCGTGCGGGCCACGAACAATGTTCTGGGAGTCGGGCCGTACTCCGCGCCGCGCAAGCTTACGACGACGACGCCCGTCCCTTCGGGCACAATCGTGGCGGAGACGTTGTATGTCGCCCGGGATGTCGGCGTGGACCAGGACCGCGCAAACCTGGGCCTCGGCTCCGACGTGCGTCTCCTGTACAAGGAGGCGGCCATCTTGCTGGACTTTCCGACCTTGGATACCGCCGTCTCGGGCAAGCAGGTCAGCAAGGTGGAGCTGATTCTTAACGCCTTCGCGCACGACGCGCCGAATCCGGATGTCCAGCTTGTGCGCGTTCCCGACGCGGATGCCGGCCGCTGGACCGAAGGCACCGGTCACTGGTATTACTTCGGTGGCCAGAAGGTCAACGGCTATGAAACGTCCTACAGCCTCTACCCGGAATACGTGCCGCCTTCGGGAACGACCAACCCCACTTCCCCTGCCGTGGACTCTTCCACCTTCGCCCTCGCGCAGGAAATCTGGAACGCGGACAGCACGCGCACGGTGGCGCGCTGGCAGGGAACCGTGCCCCTGACCCCCGGTGTCTACCCGCTGTTGTCCAACACCACAGAAATGCGCTTCGACATCACCACCCTGGCCGGCCAGCCGGGCTGGCGCCGGACTCTCGCGCTCCGGCAAACCCCCACGACGCCCGTGAGCCTGATTCATATGTATTCCAAGGACCATATGGGACCGAGCTACGGGGCCCGCATCGTGGTGACCTATGTCAGCCCGGTCGTCATCGTCAACCCCGGGAACCCGAATCCGCTGCCCTGAGCCTTTTGGAAACGGAGGGGGAGAGAGGAAAAGGCGGGGGCGACCCCGCCTTTTTTGTTGCTTGCTTTGGAGGTCGACCTAGACGGTCTTCACCAGCACCCGCGAGTTGCGGGTGGGATTCCACGACTTGCGGCGCGCCGCGGGCAGAGCGGTCACGGGCGCTTCCTTGAATCCCTTGCGCAGGAAGAAATCGGTCGTCTGCGTGGTGAGCAGGAAGACCTTCCGGATGGTGGACTTGCGCGCCTTCTGCACGAGGTAATCCACGATCTTGCCGCCCGTGCCACGGCCCGCATAGGCGGGATCGACCACGAGGGCAAGAAGCTCCGCCGCGCCGGGCGCGATGGGCTTCAGCGCCGCGCAGCCGTGCAGCACGTCATCGACCTTGTACACCGTGTAGTACGCCAGGTCGCGGGCGATATCCTCGGCCGTGCGCTGCACCAATACGCCTTCATCGACGTAAGGTTGCATCACCCGGAGGATTTCCGGGATGTCGGCGGCCTCGGCCGGATGGACGTGGTCGTAGTCGTCGAGGTAGAACATCGTGCCCTGTCCCGCGCTGCTGAAGATCTCCTGCAGCAGGATGCCGTCGCGCATGCCCGAGACCACGTGCACGCGCTCCACCCCGCCCTGCAGCGCTTCCAGCGCCCGCGTGATGAGCTCGCGCG
Source organism: Fibrobacteria bacterium (assembly GCA_036263275.1). Classification (GTDB taxonomy): domain Bacteria; phylum Fibrobacterota; class Fibrobacteria; order UBA11236; family UBA11236; genus UBA11236. The sequence continues at coordinate 2,757 of DATAHJ010000129.1, forward strand.
AACCCGGGCGCAGCGCCTTGGGGAACTCGCGCAGGAGGGCCTCCCCTTCCTTGCGGTCGAGGTTGGAGAACTGTCCGGAGCGGATCTCGTCCGACTCCGCGAAGCGCGCCTCGGGCACCACGGGCACGCCCGGGGCTTCGCCCACGAAGAAAAGCTTGGTGGCCTTGAGGGCTTCGGCCACCGCCACCGCCAGCTCGGCGCTGTTCAGGTTGTAGTCCTGTCCCACGGCGTTCCAGCCGATGTTCGACACGATGGGGATCAGCCCGTCGTCGATCATGCCCCGCATCAGGTCGGCGTCGATCTTTTCGACCCGCCCGGTGTGGCGATAGTCCACCCCGCCCCGCACGCCCACGGCCCGCGCCCGCACCCAATTGCCCACGACTCCGTGCGCCTCGTTCTCCGAGAGCAGCGAGAGCAGCGCGTTGGCGATGGTCGAAGCGCCCAGCTTCACCAGCGGCATGGCCTCGGCGGTGGTCACCCGCACACCGTCCACGGCGCGGGTCTTCACGCCGTACTTGCCGAGCACCGCGTCGATGGAGGACTTGGCACCGGGCACCAGCACCACGCGGATGCCCGTCTCATGCAGCAGCACGATGTCGCGCACGAGCAGCGGGAACAGCGGCCGCTTGAGCAGCGCATCGTCGATCTTGATGACGAAGACCTGCCCGTGGTACCGCCGCAGGTAGCCGAACAACTCGCGGATCGCCCGCACGCTTTCATCGGGATGGCGCGCCGGACGCAACAAGGAAGACGGAGCGGCCTTGGGGGCTCCGTTGGTTCTGACGGGCTTTCCGTTATCCTTCGAAGGCCTTTTCGATCCCCGAGCCTCTCGAGTGGGGGCGGGCTTTTTCGGGGGTTTCGATTTCTTTTTCATGCGACGATTCCCGATGAATTCAATGACCCTCCGGGGTACGGGATCGAACCCGCCACGTACCGCAGGAAAACCTTGTGGTATTCAAGAATCGGCCCCAAGGCTCCTTGGCCGGGCTTGGACAGCTCCGCCTCCCACTGCGCGAAGGCGCCGAGGGAATAGAGGGACGCATCGGGCTCAAGCCCAAGGTCTCCGGGATGGAAGGTCACCATCCGGATGGCTCCGCCAGGCAAGACTTCCCACACCTCGGTTTCCTTGTGCAGCACGAGGTCGGGCGTGCCGTGGTTTCCCAGCACGATCTTCGCCTGCATGCCGCGCCGCGCGAAATGATCCGACATGCGCTCGGCGTAATGCTTGTGCGAAATACCCAGCACCAAGGGCTTGTCCGCCCAAGGATTCAGGAGCTTCTCCGCCGTGTGCAGGCATGACCGGAATCCCAGTTCGCTCCGGATGCGCCCGAGCGCCCGCAACGGCGGCGCGAGATCATCGGTGGAAACGACCGCGGATACTCCGCCCGAAAGCTTCTGCGCCAAGCGGGAGGTTTCCTCCCACGAAGCCCGGTTGCCGGTGAGCACGGGCTCGCTCCGCACCACGCCGACGGGCACGCCTTCGGCGGCCAACAATGAGGCCGCGAGAAGCGAAGCGTAACCGCCCTTGCGCGGCGTGTCGGACGCGAGGTTGAGGACGAACCCCCCGGAAGGAAGAACGGGAAACCCTTCAGGTTGCCGGCTCAAGAGCGAATCCACGAGGCCGTCGAGTTCTTCGGAAGAAAGCTCCTTGATCCGCAGCGCCTGTAAGAATGCCCCAGCCTGGGCGTCGGTGAAGCCGCCCCCCAACAGGAGGCCGAAGGCCGCGGCGGCCTCGCCGCGATCGAGGGACTTCAGGAGGGTCCGCCCCTTGCCCACCTTGCGGACGTAAACACCCGGATCTTCGGCCGCCGTAACCGGACCTTGCGGCACGGAAACGGAGGGTTCGGGAGACGCCAAAGCGGAGGAAAGGATTTGCGGGGCGGCGGCCATGGGATGTACCTTAAAACTAATCCAATCCACCACACCTATGACCGCATCAGCCCCCCACCACGACACCTTCCAGCGCGCCTCGTTCCTGGTGATCCTCGCCGCGGTCACCGTGGGCTTCCTGCTGATGGTGAACTACTTCCTGCTGACCCTTTTCATGGCGGCGGTGTTCACGGGCCTGACCTATCGCTTCTACCTCTTCCTCCTGCGCAAGCTCAAGAAGCCTGCGCTCGCCGCCCTGGCCACCTTGTTCATCCTGGTGCTGGTGGTGGTCCTCCCCATCATCGCCGTTGTCATGGCGGCCTACCAGCAGGCCTTCGTGTTCTTCCAGTCCCTCGACTACGACTCCCTTCCCTCCTCCGCCGCCGAGGCCATCGGCGCCCTGCAGAAACGCTTCCCGGAAGTGTTCGCGAAGCTCCAGCTCACCCCCCAGGAAGTCACCACCTATGCCGGCCAAGGCGGCAGCAAAGCGCTGGCATGGCTGATTCACCAGGGCGCAACTTGGTCGGTGGCCGCGATGAGCGGCCTCGTCAACCTCGTGCTGATGCTGTTCATCATGTTCTACTTCTACCTCGACGGCCCGCGCATCATCGAGCGCCTGATCCGCTGGTCTCCCCTGCCCGACGACTACGAGCGCGCGCTCCTTGAGAAGTTCCTCGTGGTGGGGCGCGGCACGCTCAAGGGCATCTTCATCATCGGCGCGCTCCAAGGCCTCCTGAACGGCCTGCTCTTCTGGATGGTGGGCGTCGGCTCGCCCCTTCTGCTCGGAGTGCTTACCATCTTCGCCTCCGTCATCCCCGCCTTCGGCGCCGGGCTGGTGTGGCTGCCGGTGGCGCTCTTCCTCCTGATCTCCGGAAAGTTCGGCCCCGCGCTCATCGTGTTCGCCGTGGGCATGGGGGTCGTCTCCACGGTCGACAACCTGCTGCGCCCGATGGTGGTGGGCAAGGACATCAAGATGCATGACGTGATGGTGCTCATTTCCACCCTCGGCGGGCTCGCCATGTTCGGGCTTCCCGGATTCATCATCGGGCCGATCCTCGCCGCGCTGTTCCTGAGCACCTGGAACATCTTCGAGAAGATGTTCGCGCGCGAACTCGCGCGCAACCGGGTGCACGTGAAGCCGCCGGAGATGTAGCCTCCGTGAAGCTTTTCGCCCTCTCCGACCCGCACCTCGCATTCGGGGTGGAGGGGAAATCCATGGATCGTTTCGGGGCGGAGTGGATCGATCATCCCGCGAAGATCGAGACCGCCTGGCGCGAGCTCGTCGGTGCCCGCGACGTGGTGGTGGTGCCGGGCGACATCAGCTGGGCCAAGAAGTTGCCCGACGCAATGCCCGATCTCGAATGGCTCGACAAGCTGCCGGGAACGAAGGTGATCCTTCGCGGCAACCATGATCTCTGGTGGCCCACGAACGCCGTGCTGGAGCGCGAGCTACCGCCGTCGATCCGCTTCGTGCAGAACAACCACGCGAAGGCGGGCCCCTTCGTCTTCTTCGGCTCGCGGATGTGGGACACAACAGAATATTCAGTGTCGGATCTAATCGCGTGGGATCCGAAAAAAGGGCCCGTTCCGGGATCGAACGGCATGATGCCCGGAATCGACCCGGCCAAGCAGGACGAGATCTACGACCACGAGCTGCATCGCCTGAAGATGAGCGCCGCGGGCCTGCCCGACGGCGTGCGCATCGGACTCACGCACTATCCCCCGCTCGACCACCTGCTCAACCCGTCGCGCGCGTCGAAACTGCTGGAAGACGCCGGCGCGAAGCATGTGATCTTCGGCCACCTGCATTCGATCAGGGAGGAATGGCGGGGGAAGGCCTTCGGGGTCCGACGGGACTCCTCGCAGGGGACGGAATACCACCTGGCGGCGTGCGACTATGTCGGCTTCAGGCCGAAGCTGATTTGCGAGGCGTAACCACCGCCTTCGCCAAAAGATCGGCCGCGATCTCGTCGAGCAGCGGCCAGCCTTTGTCCAAGAGGCGGACAAAACCGCCTTCGACCCGCGCATAGCTCGCGGACTCGAGGCGCGCGAAGATTCCGGGATCCCAGGTCACGCCATGGTCGCGCTCCAGCTCGGCGAGCGAAAAACCCCGCGCCTGACGCAGGCCGAGCGACACCGCTTCGGCAAGCCGCGCGGAATCATCCAGCTCATCCCATTCGCGCGCGGCGTCGGGAAACCCGTCGTCCCCCCATGCGAGATAGTCGTCGAGCAGGCGCGGATTCATCCAGCGGCGGCGGCCGTCGAATCCGTGCGCGCCGGGCCCGAAGGCGAGCCAATTCGCCCCGCTCCAGTATCCCACGTTGTGACGGCACTCTTCCCCGGCGCGCGCGAAGTTCGAGACCTCATACCGGCCCAAACCGTGACGGGCCAACAACGAAACCCCCGCATCGTACATCTCCTGATAAACGTCGCCTTCCGGCAGCACGAGGCGCCCCGCCTTGTGCAGTTCGTCGAACTTCGTGCCCTCCTCCACGGTGAGGCCGTAGAAGGAGACATGCGGCGGATCGTAGCGCAGGAGACGCCCGAGGCTGTCGAGGAAGCGCTCGCGCGTCTGCCCCGGCAGGCCGAAGATGAGATCCGCGCTCCACCGGAAATCCGCCTGCGAGGCCAAGAGCTCCAGTCCGCTCTCGGCGGTTTCGGGGGTATGCACCCGGCCCAGCAGCGTGAGTTCATCCTGATGAAAGCTTTGCACGCCCATGCTGACGCGCCGAAACCCCAACGCGCGCCACGCCTGCAGCTTGTCGTGCGTGAGGCTGCTGGGGTTGGCTTCCAGCGTCATCTCGTTCACGGCCGAAAGGTCGAAGTTCGCCCTCAGGCGGCCGAGCACTTCCTCGAGATAGCGCACCGGCACCACGGAGGGCGTGCCGCCGCCGAAGAACACCGTGTCCACCCGCTGTCCACCGAACTCCCCCGCCCCGCCCCGGTCGACCTCGCGGAGCGCGACGTCCAGCCATTTTTTCTGCGTGACGGCGGGGCTTTCCCAGCTGGCGAAGTCGCAATAGTGGCACTTCTTCTCACAGAAGGGCACATGGATATAGAGCTGGAGGGGCATGAGAGGAGGCGCCGGAATGGACCCGTAAAGGTGCAAATCCTGGATGCCACCAATAAGCCGCCCGGGCGCGGCCCTGTTCAGCTGTTCGGGAACTCGTCGCCGCCGGTGGGGCCGTCGACATCGGAGACCTTCACGATGCTCAGGATCGTGACGATATAAATGTCATCGCCGTCGATGCGGTACACGAGCCGGTAATTCTCGAGGAGGATCTCCCGCAGCGAATCCGACTCCTTGCCCGGCACGGCGGCGCCAAGGTCCGGCCCCGCCTCCAACAAGTCCACCTCTGCCAGTATGGAGTCCCTCCAATGCTTGGCCTGGAGCGGGCTGGCCCCCTCGAGGTTGGCGTTGATCTCAGCCATTCGTTCGGAGGCCGTCGGGGTCCAATGGATGCTCATCAGTCTCGCTTGCTTTTGTCGCGGGGGCGGTGGGAAACCACCGGGATCTGCGGGTTTTCGTCGGGTTCCGTGCGTCCCGGATTCACCTCAGCGAATGAACTTCGAAGGGGGACGAGCGCCAAAAATTATGCGAGATTCCCGCGCTTTCCCCGGCGTAGAATCGCGGATGTTACGGTTTTCCCGACACCGGAAACACGCAGAAGCATCGGCCACGGGAATTCAACGTGAGAAGAACGCCTGAAAGCCTCCCGTGCAGGGACACGATCACCTTGTACGACAAGGGATTCAGGCGCCCGAAACCGGTCCCCACCTGGGCGACCGACAGGATTCTCATTGGCGAAGAGGATTTCATCGACGCAAGAACGAGGGTCAAAAAAGGCGCAGGGGGCGTTCAGATATTATTACGATCCCGATTCAACGGACCTTGTTGACCCCCGGTTATTTGCCCGCCCGAAAAGGAATGCGGAAAATCTTCCCAGGCTCATAGAATTCGCCCTGTCCCCGATGATGGATGATGCGAGGCCTTTTCACCGCCGGATCGACCCATGCCTTGACCACTTCCAGCACGTAAAAGGCATGCTTGCGCGCAAGGCGCGTGTCGACGACGCGGCACTCAAGGTTCGCATAGCATTCGGCGATGAGCGGGGCACCGACCTTCGCGGCCGGAACCGGCGTGAGGCCGAAGCGGGCGAACTTGTCGACGTGGCGCCCCGATACGGTCCCGCAGCCCACGGCCTTGCGGGCGATCTCGCGCGTGGGGATGTTGAGCACGCACTCCCGCGTGGCCTTCAGGTATTGGGAGGTGACTTCGCCCGCGATCACGCATCCGGCCGTGGGCGGGGTGAACTCCAGCACGGCATGCCACGCGATGGTCTGGATGTTGTCGCGTCCCTTGTGCCGGGTGGAAACCAGCAGGATCGGACCCGGTTCGAGGAGACGAAAGACCTTGGAGAGGGGGAACGACCGCTTCATGAAATCAGGTTACAAGGGTGGGACAAAAAAAAACGGGGACCCCGAAGGATCCCCGTTTCCCCGTGTTTTCCTGATCCCGATTCCGCTCAATCCGCCTGGTTGCGCAGGAAGGCCGGCGTCTCGTAGTCGATGTCCGGTTCCGCGTCGGCCTTGCCTCCGAACAATCCGGAGAAAAGGCTCGGGCCCGAGCTTCGACCTGCGCCGGTTTCCTGCAGCGCGGGCTTCTCCTCAGGCGCAGGGCGCGGGGCCGACGCGAACAAGGGACGCTGCGCCGGCCGCGAGCCGCCGAACGGAACCTTCGCCGAGAGCGGCGCGGGCTTGTCGTCGGCGCGCTCGAGCCGCGCGCGCGGCTCGGGAACCTGCGGCAGCAAGGAGGCCTCGGGGGCCTCCGGAGCCGGAGCGAGGGGCGCCGCGGCGACCGGAGCCGCAGGCGCTTCGAACAGCGGCGCCGAAGCGGGCGCCACGATGGGCGCCGCAACGGGCGCGGGAGCCGGAACATGGACAGGCGCGACCGGAGCCGGGCGACGGAACATGTCGTTCATTGCGCGCGTCTTGGGCGCCGTGGAAACGCCGAAGCCCGTCGCGATCACCGTGACGGCCATGTCGGCGTGCTCGCCGGGGTTCACCACCGTGCCGAAGATGATGTTGGCGCCCGACTCGTTGCCCACCGCCTCGTAGAGGTAGTTCATCGCCTCGTTCACCTCGTCGAGGGACATGTCCTCGCCGCCGGTGATGTTCACCAGCACGCCGGTCGCGCCGGAGATGCTGACGTTGTCGAGAAGCGGCGAATGGATGGCGCGCTCAACGGCCACGCGCGCGCGGTTCTCGCCGGAGGCGCGACCCGTGCCCATCAAGGCGTCGCCGCCTTGGGCCATGATGGTGCGCACGTCGGCGAAGTCAACCTGGATGTCGCCATGGCCGAGAATGATCTCCGAGATGCCGCGCGTGGCCGAGCTCAGGATCTCGTCGGCGATGGTGAAGGCCTTGCGCAGCGGCGTGCCGGGCTCGACCACCGAGAGCAGCTTCTGGTTGGGGACAACGATCACCGTGTCCGCCGCGCGGCGCAAGGCCTCGAGGCCGGAGTGGGCGTTGCGGTCGCGCACGGGACCTTCCCACTGGAACGGACGCGTGACCACGGCCACGGTGAGGATGCCCATCGAGCGGGCGAGCTCGGCCACGACCGGGGCCGCGCCCGTGCCCGTGCCGCCGCCCATGCCGGCGGCGATGAACACCATGTCGGCGCCCTCGAGCATCTCACGAAGCTGCTCTACGTCCTCCTGCATCGACAGCATGCCCTTCTGCGGGTCCGCGCCGGCGCCGAGCCCCTGGGTCAGCTTGGAGCCGATCTGGATGCGCGACTCCGCGCGGCTGCGCTGGAGGGCCATCATGTCGGTGTTCAGGGCGATGTACTCCACGCCTTGCAGGCCGCT
>DATAHJ010000130.1:0-4153 GCA_036263275.1 Fibrobacteria bacterium
CCGTGTGCCCGAACTGCAGCGAGCCCGTACCGCCCAGCGCGCTCGCATGCCCAGAGTGCGGGGCCGATTGGGATACGGGGTGGAAGGACCTTGGGGGTTCCGGATTCGGGGCCGACGCGCCGGAGGAGGCCTTCGATTACGACGCGGCGTTCGAGAAGGAATTCGGCGAATCTCCGAAGCCCGAAGGCATGAGGCCGCTCTGGTGGATCACGGGTATCGCAATCCTGGTCCTGTTCCTGTTCGGCGCGCTGCGCGCGATTTTCTAGTCGACGAAGGAAACCGAACAACCCGGGGACGCCGAAGAAAACCCCCTGAAATCGGCTATCTTTCCCGTTCCCGTGTCCCTCGAAACCGAAATCCTCCGCCGCCGCACGTTCGCCATCGTCAGCCACCCCGACGCCGGCAAGACCACCATCACCGAAAAGTTTTTGTGGTACGGCGGAGCCATCCGCGAGGCCGGGCACGTCCGCGCCAAGGCCGGCAAGAAGTTCACCACCTCCGACTGGATGAAGATCGAGCAGCAGCGCGGTATCTCCGTGTCGTCGTCGGTGCTGTCGTTCCCCTACGGCGGCTGCCAGATCAACCTGCTCGACACCCCCGGCCACCAGGACTTTTCCGAGGACACCTATCGCGCGCTCACCGCGGTCGATTCCGCCCTCGTGCTGATGGACTCCGCCAAGGGCGTCGAGGCCCAGACGCTGAAGCTGATGGAAGTCTGCCGCATGCGCAAGACGCCCATCACGGTTTTCATGAACAAGATGGATCGTGACGCGCTGGATCCGATCGCCTTGATGGACGAGGTGGAGAACGTGCTGGGGGTGAAGTGCGCGCCGCGCACGCTGCCCATCGGCAACGGCAAGGCCTTCGCCGGGGTCTATTCGTTCATCGACGACAGCGTGCATCTCTTCCAGCCGGAATCGGACACCGGGGAAGGGGAGATCCGCAAGGTCACCGGCATCCACGATCCGAAGCTCGACGAGTGGTTCGACGCGAAGTACCTCAAGGAGTTTCGCGACCAGGCCGAGCTGGCGCTCGGCGCGATGGAACCCTTCGACCGGGACAAGTACCTGCGCGGCGAGCAGGCGCCGGTGTACTTCGGCTCGGGCATCAGCAACTTCGGCGTCAAGCACCTGCTCGACAGCTTCGTCGCGGTCGCGCCCTCGCCGCTTCCGCGCGAGGCGAAGGAGCGCACGGTCGAGGCCGTGGAGCCGAAGTTCACGGGCTTCGTGTTCAAGATCCAGGCCAACACGGACCCCAAGCACCGCGACCGCATCGCCTTCGTGCGCGTGTGCTCGGGCAAGTTCACGCGCGGGGAGCGCGTCACGCACGTGCGCACGGGCCGCCAGGTGCGCCTCGCGGCCCCCACCTCGATGATGGCCAACGACCGCGAAGTGCTGGAGGAAGCGTACGCCGGGGACATCATCGGCATCCACGATCCCGGCCTGTACGCCATCAGCGACACGCTCTCGGAGACGGAAGCGCTCAATTACCAGGGGATTCCCGACTTCGCGCCCGAACACTTCTCGAAGGTGTACCTCACCGACCCGCTCAAGAGCAAGCAGCTGCAGCAGGGGCTGCGGCAGCTCTCCGAGGAGGGGGCGACCCAGCTCTTCTATCCCGTCAACGGGCCCATTCCCGTGCTGGGCGTCGTGGGCGTGCTGCAGTTCGACGTGATCAAGTTCCGGATCGAGGAAGAATACGGGGCGCAATGCCGCTTCGAGGCCGCCCAGGTGTGGCAGGCTCGCTGGGTCTCCGCGGACGCGGAGGATGCGACGGAGCTGGCGGCCTTCCGGGCCGAGCACATGTTCGACCTCGCGCAGGACAAGAAGGGCAATCTCGTTTATTTGTGTCCTAACGAGTTTCGTCTGCAGACGGTCGAAAAAAACTATCCGAAGCTGCGTTTCGCCCGTTTCCACGTCTGATCGGGGGGGCTGGAAAAGGCCGGAATCCCCAAAGGGAATCCGCCTTGGGGTCTTCCGTTTGGCAAACTGGCGTCCCCAGACAAAAATTCTAGCTTTATCGCCAAATAATTAGACAAAAAGTACCATAAAAAAGCCCAAAAAGGGCGAAAAACCGTACTTGAAAAATGAGTTCCGGCGGTAAATTCCCTAAGTCACCATTTTCCGTTTCCGCTTCCTTGGGAGGGTTGAATGAAGTCTTCTCTGTCACTTTCCACCTTGGCGCTGGGCCTCGCGCTTGCCGTTTCCGCCCAGGCGCAGGGTTGGACCACCGCCTATTCGTCGGGCACGGCGACCGGCACCTGCACGGGCCTTGCTTCCGCGCTGAACACGGGCTTCACCGTGGCGCCCGTGATCAGCAGCACGAAGTTCAGCTCCGTGGCCCCGTACCGCATCAACAAGATCACCTTCTTCCAGCAGGCCGGCGCACAGTACAGCGACATCTACGCCGCTGAAAAGGGCAACGGCTCCACCAAGGCGCGCATCCTGTACTATAATGGCGTCGACAGCACCCTGAAGGTCATCGGCACCGTGCCGAACGCCAACTACGGCGGCGGCGGCGTGGAAGAGCAGGGCCTCACGGGCATCGCGCTCAACCCCAAGACGTTCGCGCAGGACAAGTTCCTGTACCTGTACTATGCCGTGGGCGCTGTGCAGGCCCAAGGCTCGGCCACGGTCGGTTTCCGCGTCTCCCGCGTCAAGCTGGACACGGCGGGCATGATCGATTGGACCTCCGAGAAGATCCTCCTCCACATCCCGGCCGGCACCTCGGCCCGCTGGCACACCGCCGGCGCGATGCAGTTCGACAACTTCGGCAACCTCTACATCGCGGTCGCCGACAACGAGTCGCTGGCGATGGGTCCGGGTAACACCGCGAACCTGCGCGGCGGCATCCTCCGCATCCACCCCGACACCACCGACCCGCGCGGCTACACCATCCCGGCCTACAACTTCGGCCAATACTGGGCCTCGAAGTGGCAGGACTCCGGCCTCTATGCCCGTGCCGCGGAATACCGCGACACTTCCAAGGTCCGTCCTGAGATTTACGTGAAGGGCAATCGCAACCCGTACTCGATGAGCGTCGACAAGAACCGCCTCGGCTGGCTGTCGTACGGCCAGTGCGGCCCCGACGCCCAGCGCGGCGAGGTGCAGAACGTGGTCACGCACCCCATCTTCGGCGGGTGGCCGTTCTGGGTGTGGGTCGGCAACGGCGCCGTGGCCCAGACCGCCAAGGCCGGCAGCTACGATGAGTCTCCGGACGTGGGTTCGGGCACCGCTTGGACGAACTTCAACTACACCTCGATGACCACCAATATCCCGGTGAACAACTACTCCGGCAATACGGGCGTGGACACGCTTCCGCCGTTCGTGAAGCCCACCTACGGCCAGAGCAGCCCGACTTGCGCCCAGGGCGGCCCGGTCATCCGCTACGACGGCTCCGTGAGCAACCCTCGCAAGATGCCGCCGCACCTCGACAACACCTATATGTTCACGGACTTCACGGTGAGCTCGGCGAACACCATTTGGGCTGTCAAGCTCGATTCGGTCACGGCCGCGCCGGTCGGCACGCCCACCCAGGTCTTCACCATGACCAAGTCGGGTCGTCCGAACACCAGCAACGGCGTGGACTTCCAGCAGGGCCCGGACGGCTCGCTGTACTACGTCGACTGGGGCACGGCTTGCTGCAGCGTGAGCCCGACCATGTCCAACATGGGCGTCGTGCGCATCACCTACAACGGCGATTGCCAGGATACCGGCCGCGTTCCTGCGCAGCAGAATGTCGTCGCGCTCACCTCGAAGCCCGTCTTCCGTGGCCAAGTCTCCTGGTTCCGCGTGGGCGTCAACGAGATCTCGCTCCAGGATGACGGCAGCGGCCTGATCGAGAAGGGCACGCACCTGATCCAGATCCTGGACGTCAACGGTCGCGTGGTGCACCAGTTCAAGGGCCAGGGCTCGAAGACCTATTCGATGCCCGCCCTCGAGCATGGCAAGGTCTTCGTGCTGCGCGCCGAGACGGCGATCGGCACTGCGGTCCGCACGTTCAGCAGCATCTAAGGAAGTTCGAAACCGAGCCCGTATCGATCGATTCGGGCCCGGAACGACAAAAACCGCCGGGTGAACACCCGGCGGTTTTTGTTTGGCGTCTTTTTTAGGACATTGCTTCCGGTCTCATGACGTTCGGTGAAAAAGGAATC
>DATAHJ010000131.1:0-4711 GCA_036263275.1 Fibrobacteria bacterium
TTACGCTTGGCACGCCTTTCCTTGGGGGATGCGATCGCAATTTGCGATCGCATCCCCTGTGAATTTTCGTCGAAATCGCCATTTCCCGGGGATGCGATCACAATTTGTGATTGCATGGGCCCGTCTTGGGAACCTATCACGTTTTGTGATGGGTTCAGGTCGAAGGGGGAAGCCGTCGAAATTTGCGACCGGTTTGACTCCTCCCATTCCTCGGGAATCAACTGAAAGGCGAAGTCGGAAGGGAATCGGTCCGCATTCCGTTTCACGACTTCGTTAAGTCGCATAGTGGGGATACCATAGAGTCGGGCCAAGTCGGTGTCAAGGATGACCCGGTGTCCCCGAATCATGTGGAGGGGCGGTTCCCCCGCCTGCGCCGGGGCAGGTTTATCAGGATTGGCGGAGGAAGTTTTGCGAGAAGGCATCTAGGCATCATAGCGTTTTCCCGGAATGTACCCCCGTGATGGCGGTCACGCGTGAATGGTCAGAATTGGCGAGAATTCGAGAGGCCCAAATGGAATGCTGTGACCTGCGTCACAATGCTTCGATCGAACCTAAATGAAAAAAGCCTCCGGTTTCCCAGAGGCTTTTTTGCAATCGTATTTCGCCTTCGCGCTACGCGTCCGTGACGCACCCTTCCGATGCCGTGCTCACCGTCTTGATGTACTTGTACAGCGTGCCCTGCGTGACCTTGTAGGGCGGAGCCTTCCAGCCCTTGAAGCGATCGGTGATCTCGTGGTGCGTGAGCTCCACGTCGATCGTGTTGGCCTCGGCGTCGATGGTGATCACGTCGCCGTCCTGGATGATCGCGATCGCGCCGCCCGTCTGCGCCTCAGGCGTGACGTGGCCCACCACGAAGCCATGCGTGCCGCCCGAGAAGCGGCCGTCGGTGATGAGGGCCACCGTCTTGCCCAGCCCTGCGCCCATGATGGCCGAGGTGATGGTGAGCATCTCGCTCATGCCCGGGCCGCCCTTGGGGCCCTCGTAGCGGATCACCACCACGTCGCCGGCCTTGATCTTGCCCTGCTCGAGCGCGTGCAGCGTGTCTTCCTCCGAGTCGAAGACCTTCGCCGGGCCCGTGAAGTTGAGGCCTTCCTTGCCGGTGATCTTGGCCACGGCGCCCTCGGAGGCGAGGTTGCCGTAGAGGATGCGCAGGTGGCCCGACGCCTTGAGCGGCGCGGACACCGGGTGGATGATCTTCTGGCCTTCCTTGAGGCCGGGCAGGTCGGCCACGTTCTCGGCCAACGTTTTGCCCGTCACGGTCATGCAATCGCCATGGAGGAAGCCTTCCTTCAGGAGAAGCTTCTGGACCGCGGGCACGCCGCCCACGAGGTGCAGGTCTTCCATCACGTACTTGCCGCTCGGCTTGAGGTCGGCGAGGTACGGGGTCTTCTCGCTGATGGCCATGAAGTCGTCGATGGTGAGGTTCACGCCCGCCGCCTTCGACATGGCGATGAGGTGCAGCACCGCGTTGGTGGAGCCGCCCAGGGCGATCACCACGGTGATCGCGTTCTCGAAGGCCTTGCGCGTCATGATGTCGCGCGGCTTGAGGTCGAGCTCGAGGAGCTTGAGGATGGCCTTGCCGAGCGTGCGGCACTCCGCGATCTTCTCGCCGCTGACGGCGGGGGAGGAGGAGTCGTAAGGCAGCGCCATGCCCAGCGTCTCGATGGCGGAGGCCATGGTGTTGGCGGTGTACATGCCGCCGCACGCGCCCTGACCGGGGCAGGCGTGCGCGATCACCTCGTTCATCTCGCTCTCGGAGATCTTGCCGGAGAAGAACGCGCCATACGCTTCGAAGGCGGAGACGAGGTCGAGCGGGCGGCCGTCCTGCGGATGGTGGCCGGGCTGGATCGTGCCGCCGTACACCATGATCGACGGGCGGTTGAAGCGCGCCATCGCGATCAGCGATCCCGGCATGTTCTTGTCGCAGCCCATCACGGAGATGTTGGCGTCGTACCACATCGCCTTGGTCACGGTCTCGATGGAGTCGGCGATCAGGTCGCGCGACTGCAGCGAGTAGTTCATGCCCTCGGTGCCCATCGAGATGCCGTCGCTCACGCCGAGCGTGTGGTGCACGAGGCCCACGAGGCCGGCATCCCAAACGTCCTTCTTGATGATCTTGGCGAGGTCGTTCAGGTGCATGTTGCACGGGTTGCCGTCCCAGCCGGCGCTGGCGATGCCCACCTGCGGCTTCTTCAGGTCCTCCTCGGTTAGGCCGATGGCGTGGAGCTGGGCGCGCGAGCCGGGCTGCGACACGGATTCGGTGAGGCGGGAGCTGTATTTGTTGAGCTTGACGGTGTTGGACATGGCCGGAAATCCTGCGAAAAAACGGGGATTTCAAACTTAGAAAACGCAGGTGAATGGCGATTTTCGGGGTTTACGGCCTGGAGGCGGGGCCGGCGCGAGGAGCCGCTTCATTTCCGGCCTTCGCCTGCGGTTTCCCATTTATCTTGACTCGGCACCTTTTGGAGAGCGGAAATTGAAGCAAGCTTCGGAAAACGGGATCCTGCGGATCGCGCTCGCGGGTAGCGCGGTTCTGCTCGCGTTCGGCATCGTCGTTTCGACCCTCTACGTCGTGGCGGTGAACTTTCACCCGGTGGTGTTCAGGGACTCCTGGGAGACCGTCCCCCTGTTCCAGGCGTACCTTCGGGGAGAACCGATCCTCGGGCGCATGTGGGAGCCTTGGTATCGCCACCGGATTTTTTTCCCCCGTATCCTGTACTTGCTGGATTTCCGGCTGGCGGGCGGGACCGGGAGCCTGTTGGTGGGGGCGAGCCTCCTGCTGCAAGGAGGCCTCGCGATCCTCGTCGCCCTTGCATTGCGCCGCCAGACGGGACTCTCCGCGTGGGGGCGCGTGCTGGCTTCCTCCCTCGCGGTGTGCGCCTGCTTTTGGCTGGTGCAAAGCGGCAACCTGCTGTGGGGATTCCAGGTCGCATGGTTCCTGAACGCCTTCGCGGCGTTCCTGGGGGCTTTCCTCGCGTGCGGCTTTCGCCCGGAAGCTTCGCGCGTCGAGCAAGGCGTCCGGCTCGCCTGCATCGGGCTGTGCCTCATCACGGCGACCTTCTCGCTGGCCAACGGGATCCTGATAGGGGTCCCGCTGCTGGCCTTGCTCTGGAAGGGGGGGGCTTCAAGGCGCGTCCTCCTGGCGGGAACGATTTTTTGGATCGTCACGGCCGTAATCTTTTTCGTGGGGCTCGGGGCCTCGGCGGGGGAAGGAACCGCCGAGGCGCTGTATTCCACCGACTCCACGCTTCCGCAAAAGTTCCTTTACGTGCCCGTGTACCTGGGGAACCCGTTTTCACGCCTGCATCTCGGGGCGGGGATGGCGCTCGGCGCGGCCGGCTTGGGACTCTTCGCCGTGTTTTGCCGCCGCTGGTTCCGCTCGGCGCGGCCGGGCTTCCTGGAGAGCCTCGCTTGGGCGCAGATGGCCTACACCGTCGCCACGGCCGCGGCGACGGCCGCGGGCCGCAGCTACTTCAGCATCGGGCAGGCCACCTCGAGCCGGTACTATCCGCCGGTCCTTCTCTTCTGGCTGTTCGCCGGCCTCTGGGGCGGCCTGGCGATCCGGAAGCGCGCGACGGCGTCCCGCCTCGCCGCCGCCGTTTTCGTCGGGGTCTCGGCGATCCTGATCGCCGGCCAGCTGGCGGCGGTTCCGGAGCGGAAGGAGCGGTACCTGAAGGCCGACAATGCCGCGCTGGCCCTGGCGGCCGGCGTCGACGACACCCTGGCCCTGGTCTACCTCCAGGAACATGCGGGAGCCGAGCTGTTGCGGCGCATGCGCGAGCTCGAACCGTTCCTCAAGGAGCGCCGCCTTTCCATTTACCGGGATCGTTGGCTGCGAACGCTGGGCGAAGAGCCGGGCGCGGCCTATCGAATCGGGAAGGCCGGCGCGCTGAGGCTGACCGCGTTGGAGGAGAGCCCGCGCGGGTCGGCCGCGGAGGCCGGGGCCGGGCGGTTCGTGAGCGGCGTGATCGAGCCCGTCGCCGGCGCGAATTCGCGCGAGCGCCTGCTGCTCGTCGAAAACGGACGCGTGACGGGATTCGCCGCCACGCGGGCGCGTGCTTGCGCGGGATGCTTCTCCGGCTACGCCTCGGGTCCCGGTTCGGGTCCGCTCGCCGTGTACGCCTTGCGGGAGGGCGATGGCGACGGCGTCGTCGCGTGGCCCGTGGAGGCTTCCCTCAGCCCCTGAAAACGGGTTCCAGAAGCGCCCGTTCGGCGCGCAGCCAGTCGAACACATCGTCGAGGATGCCGGCGACGGAGCGTTTCGGGATCCACCCGGTCGCGCGCGTCACGTCCGCGTTGTCGGTCACGTACCAGGGGATGTCGGCCGGATGCGTCTCGGGACGGGAGCCGATGGAAAGCGCGGCGCCGCCGCGCTCGGCGCACAAGCGCGAGAGCTCGAGGAGCGACACCGCGTTGGCCGCGCCGCCGCCGACGTTGTAGACCGCTCCCGCATGGCGCGGCAGGTCGGACAGCTGGACCTTCAGCAGCTCGTGCAGGTCCTCGGGGTGCAGCACGTCGCGCACCTGCAGGCCCTTTCCGCCGAATCCCTGGTATGAAAGCGCGCCGCCGTACAGGTGCCGGGCGGCCCACAGGGCGAAGAACCCCTGGTCGACCTTGCCCATCTGCCGCGGCCCCGCCAGCACGCCGCACCGGTTCGTCACGACCTGCAGGCCGTAGGCCGCGGCGTACTCCTGCGCGAACAATTCCGAGG
>DATAHJ010000132.1:0-12951 GCA_036263275.1 Fibrobacteria bacterium
CGGGGTGAAGTCACCGGGCGGCCGGAAGTCGCGTTCGTTATAGAGCAGGAAGCTGTGCTTGAGGGCGCCGTCCAGCTGGTTCAGGCTGAATTCGATGCCCTGCACCTTGACCAGGGCGTTGTCCATGACGGACCAGCCGCCGGTGAAGGCGAAGGTCGGATACGCGCCGGCGCGGAACAGGTATTCGCCCAGGTTCTTGGCATCCGGGTTGTATTTGTACCCGAAGTAGCCGACGCGCAACGCGCCCCAGGAGTTCGCCGGATCGCCGAACTTGTACTGGGCCTGGGCCTGCGTGATGCCCGGCCCGAACTTGACGCCATAGCCCGATCCATTGCTGGCGATCACGGCCGGAAACGAGTTGTAAAAGACTCCGCCCGCCCCCACCTTGACGTTCAACCGGCCGTTGACGATGACCTCCTGCGTGAGGCTCACGCCGATTTGGGAGATGTAATAGTCGTCCGGATCGACGGTCGAGGCCGGAGACCCCTGCACGATCTGGCCCGTCTCGATCTTCGTGCCGATGACGAGGGGTTTCCGTTCGATGGAATCGATTTGGGCCCGGGCGTCGAGGGCCAACAAGGCAAATACGGCAATCGCGGGCAAGGCATGACGATGCATCTACGAATCCTTTCGAGAGAGCTGGCGGCGACGGCACGGGCCGCGCCGGGAGAAACCAAGGCTAAAGGAGAATGATCTTCCGGCTATAAGGGCGCTGCATGTCGGCCGTCAGGACGCGGACATAGTAGATGCCGGGCTGGCGGATCTCGTCGAACCGATACTCGCCGTTTCCATCGCCCCGGCGGGAGGCCACAAGCGCGCCTTGGGTATTGAAGACCTCCACCTGATGGCTTCCCGGCTGCGAAAAGACGACCTTGAACTCATCGAGCCGGACTCCCTTGGAACCGTTGGCAGACCCCACCCTGATGAAGGTCGGGGTCGCGCAGGCTCCGTTGGGCTGGTGGGTGGCCTTGGGGTTGTACTCGGTGTAGTTCGGATCCTTGCAACCGTCGTACCCGGCTAGGAACCGGTAGGTGCCCACGAGGCCGCTGTCGATGAAGGCCTTGAGATTGCCGGTGGCCGTGGACATGACCGTCGTGTGAAACATGCCGTTCAGGGAAAAGCGCCCGCCGCCGTAATTGCGCACCCAGGCAAGGGGATGATCATTGCCCATGGTGGAATTGAAGGTCACGCCCTTGAACGAGGAGTCGGACGTGGTCCACAGCATCTTGGTTCCCGGAAGGCCGCGGGGATTCGCCAGGTAGGTATACCACTCGTCGGACCAGCTGAACGTCTGGCCGGCGGTGAACTTCGTCGAGTCGTACACCGTCCCGAGCGCCTCCGCGTCGATGCGAACCGGGCCCGTGGCGCCGGTATTGGCGTAGGTGTTGTAATCCTTGCCCATCATGTTGACCCACCAATCCCAGCCGATGGTCTTGCCGCCGCTCGTATAGCTGGAACTGCGAACGCACTGATGGAAGCAGGCGAGGCCCTTGTTGCCCTCGTACCAGCGCTGGATGCGGTTTCCGGTCGTGGAATCGAAGTGCTCGTACATGCGATAGACGTTGTACCACACGATCACGTCGTACTTGTCGAGGTTGACCTGCGTCAGGGGCGCTTGGCTGGTCTGCAGGTTGAACGTGTCGACGGTGATGCCGTTGGCGATCATGAGCGACCGCATGTAGTTGAAATTGATCGGCGTCGAGGTGCCGTGATCCGAGGTGCTCCACCAGCCCTTCATGAGGGCGAACTTCGCAGTGGTCATTCTTGATGTGACCGGCCCGTCCGCCCGGACGTTCGTGGCCGAGAGCGCGAGGCCCGCGACGGCAAGCGCCGCCGCAGTGAAAAGGTGCCTGGAAAGTGCTTTACGCATGTCGATTCTCCCCTCTTGGAACGCGAGCGTTCCCGATATTCCCTAAGGCTTCGACGCCGACGCCGTGAAGCGCCGTCCGTCCTCAGCCCTTGCTTCCAGCAAAGTGACGCCTTCCACGAGCGCGGAGGTCGGCACCAGATATTCGCTCCTGCCGGCGGCCACGGCCTGTTCGCTCAGCACGCGGCCGCGCGTATCTAGCGTCCGCATCGTCCAGGCGCCTTCCACCGGCGCGCGGACGGAGATGCCATCGGCGCGGACCTTGAGCAGGAGGCCGGTACGGGAACCCTTCGCGTCGCCGCGCGCGATCGCAGTCGTGTTGCCCACGTCGTCGCCGGGACCGAAGGTGTTCAGGGTGTACCAGCCCACGAGGCCGCGGCGCGCGGACGCGGTGTCGCTCCAGGCTGCGCGCCCCGAAACCGCCGTGACGGCCGCAAGCGAACGCACCTGCGTCACATAGCCCCAGGAGCGGCCCGTGCCGGTCGAATTGTTCGACCGCTGCAGCAGGCCCGTCACGGTCAACGTGACACGGGTGCCGGTGCCGTCCAGCGTGGCCGCCGTCACGGTCCGGGAAACATGCGTGCCCTCGCCCGCACCGTAGTTGTTGTTGGTGGCGATGGCGTAGTCGGCCTGCGTGACCGTGAAGTTGGACGGGATCACCGTGGAGGGCGTCACCTTCTCGGTGAACTCGATCTCCAGCGTGGTCGGGCCCTTGGAACGGATGGCCTTCATTTCAAACACGCTGTCGCCGTTGTAGTCGAGCCGTGCGAGGCCCCACAGGTTCGCGTTGTCGAAACCCCACGAGCCGCTGCCGCTGTTGGTGCCCGCGCCGCCGCCGCCGCCGAGGTAGATCCGGCCATCGGGGCCATAGGCCATGCGCAGGACGTTCGCGCGGAATTCCGGGATCACGCCGGCCGCGCTGCTCGGACCGCCGAGCCCGAGCCCCTGCGCGAAGGGGAACACGGCGCCCTGCAGCGATCCGTTGACCTTCTCGAGGAACACGCGGTTCATGCCCGTGGTGCGCGCATTGCCCAGCAACATCTGGTTCTTATAGGGTCCGTTGCGCAGGGTCAGGAGGTCGGTCGGCACCGCGGTCACGGTGGGATCCGTCGCGCTGCTGCTGCTGCCGCCGTTGCCGTAGGGCACGATGACGGCGGGCGGCGTGAGCGGCTGGGACGCGAGCGCCGAGCCATCCATGCTCATCAGGTGCCCGAACCACTGGTTCCCCTTGATTTCCCAGATGCCGCCGGCCGGGCGGAAGCTGCCCTGGTTGTCGGTCATGAGGATCGCGCTGTCGGGGCCCCAGCTCATCGCCACGGGATTTCTCACGCCTGCGACCAAGGTGTCCACGGTGCTGCCGTCGCGCTTGATCTTGAGCACCGTGCCGCGCCCGCGAATCATGATGGCGGTGTTGGTCACGGCCGGCCCCGAAAGCAGGGCCATGCCCACGGGAGCGTAGAAGTATCCGTCCTTGTACACGAGGCCGCCGTCCCAGCGACGGTCGCCGGGGAAGGTCGTGTTGATGGCGCCGAGGAGGCCCTTGTAAACGGTCTGCCTCGTGACGTATTTCCCGTTGGTGGGAACCATCATGGTGAGGCCGTCCTGGTTGTCCAGCGTGTAGATCGTGTCGCCGAGGATGACGGCGCCGGAGGGAAGATGGAAGCTGCTTCCGGCGGTGTCGACGGTCACGTCGGCGGCCGTGGTGGCGGTGGTGAGGCCGCTGAAGATGTACCCGCGGCTCGGCCCGAGGATGTTGGCGCCGTCACCGTTCCAGTTGCCGCCCGACGAGGCGTTGCTGGCGATGAACAGTCGGCCGTCGGGGAGCCACGCCATGGCGCCGGTATTGGGCTGGCTTTGCGTGGAGCCGTTGTTGTTGCCGAGGTTCAGCAGGTTGTACGACGCACCGCTCATGGGGCGCATGTTGGTCAGGCTGAAGGCCGGGTGCATGCCGGGGAGCAGGAAGTAGGGGTTCTGCCCCCAGGCTTGAAAAGTCGCCCCGACGAGCAACGCTCCGAACACCGCCACCCGAACCGGATTGAGTCGTGAAATGTGACGCATAAGACCCCCACCGAAATTCGGCAGCTTAGGATGCAAACCTCGCCCGGCCCGCGGGCGAAGAGGACTCCCTAATATACCGCCGACCCCTTGGGAGCGAATCAAATTTCCCGCTTTTTTCGCTGTTTTGAAGGCTTTTTCAGATATCGTGCACGACTGAATTCGTTGGAAAATGATGGTAATCGGTCGATCAGAGAGAACGACAGGAGGCTGTGGCGGCTTCCATTAGGAGGCTGTCAGGAGCCCGAAAACAGGCTTTTTCAGGGGCCTTTGGGGGCCGTGGCGAAGCCTTTTCGGGTCATTTCGCCCCAGCCCCTCTTCTTTCGGAGGAACTGCCACCACCCGACCACCCGCCACCAGTTGTTGATCTGGCGGTAGCCGAAGTTCTCGATCACCGCCACGCCGATGAGGATCAGCAAGTCACGCGCGCGCGGAACGCGCTTCAGTTCCATCTCCTCGAGGATGAGCGAGCAGGCGCTGATGAAAACGCCGATGATGAACACGAGGGCGGTGAAGGCGAGGAAGAAGTGCAGGCTGAGCACGCCGAGGAGCCAGAACGCCGGGATCAGCAGGTAGCCGAGCACCTCGGCGATGGGGCCGAGCACGTCCGTGACGAGGCTCAGCGGAAAGGCCACCATGCCGATGTTTCCGTAGCGCGGGTTGAACAGCATGTCCTTGTGCTTGAAGAAGCCCTCCAGGGCGCCGCGCTCCCATCGCGTGCGCTGGCTGCGAAGGATCTTGAGGCTCTCGGGAGCCTCGGTCCAGCACACGGGCTCGGGCACGAAGCGCATGGCGAAGTCGGCCTTCCGGTCGGAAAGACTGCGGTGCATCTTGAGGATGATCTCGAGATCTTCCCCCACGGTGCCGTGCGAGAACCCGCCCACCTCGAGCGCCACGTCGCGGCGAAAGATGCCGAAGGCGCCGGAGATGATGGTGAGGGCTCCCCAGCGGCTGAGCGCCAGGCGCGCCATGAGGTAGGCGCGGATGTATTCCATCGTCTGCACGAGCGGGAGGAAACGACGCGGAAGGCCCGCGCGGACCACGCGCCCGGCCTTAACCTCGCAGCCGTTGACCACGCGGATGGTGCCGCCCACGGCCACCATCCGTTCGGGATCCTCCATGAGGGCCGCGCCGCGCTGAGAAGCGCCTGTCCCTCGAGCAGCGAGTCGGCGTCGCCCACGCAGAACAGCGGGCAACGCGAGAAGTTGATGCCCGCGTTGATGGCGTCGGCCTTGCCGCCGTTGGCCTTGTCGACCAGGAGGAGGCGCGGGTGCGTCGGCGAGCCGTACACCCCGCGCACCTCGGCGTGCGGGACGCGCCGTTCATGCACGCGGGCGACACGCTTGAGGCCGAAACCCTCGATCATGGCCCGAAGCGTCCCGTCCTTGGAGCCGTCGTTGACGACGATCACCTCGATCTCGGGGTATTCCAGCGCGAGCATGGAGCGCACGCTCTGCACGATCACCGCCTCCTCGTTGTAGGCGGGGACAAGCAGCGAGATGGGCGGCGCCACTCCCGCTGCGGTCAACAGCTTCCAGGAAGTTTCCGTATCCCCCGCCTGGGAATGCCGGCGCAGCTCCAGCCAGGCGGTGGGCAGCTGCAGCAGGTAAGTCAGCGTCTGGATGAGGCCCACCGACACGATGGTCCACGAAAGGACCATCACCCACAGGCGGTGTTCCTCCATGAAGGCCGCGAGGCGGGGAATCCAGTCGGTCATGCCGGCACCCCTTCCTTCTCGGCGAGAAGCTCGCCCGACATTTCACTCCCGGGAGTTTCTCCCGACGACGCGGCGCGCAAGACGGCGACGCCCGGCGCGCCCAGCGCATGGAGGGCGTCGGCGGAGCGGTAGCGCACTTCCCAGGCCATGTCTTCCAAGGCGTCTGCCAGCAAAGGCAGCACGCCGCGCAGGCCCAAATGACCGGCGGCGCGCGCGGCGGCGGCGCGGACGCGCGCCTCGGGGTCCGCGAGGGCTCTCGCGACGGCGGGCTCGGCGCGCGGATGCCCCAGCTTCGCCAGGGAGTCCAGCGCCGCCGCGCGCAGGCCGGGGGCGGGATCGGCTGCGAGGCCGACGAGCGGCTCAAGGGCCTCGAGCGCGCCGATTCCGCCCAGCGCCATGGTGGAGGCGAGGCGCACGCCGAGCAGGGCGCCGGACGAGGCCGCCAGCGCCGCGACGGCAGGCACGGCAGGCGCTCCGAAGCGACGGAGGATGTCCGCCAGCATGGGGACGTTCGTGGTCCGGGAGCGCGAAAGCGCATCGACGATCTTCGGGATATGCGCGGTTTCGCCGCGCTCGGCGATCCCGCGCAAGGCGGCCAACTGGACGTACGTGGCCGGATGGTCAAGATGATGCAGGAGCAACCCGAGGCTTTCCGGATCCCGAAGGTACGACAGGAGAGTGAGCGCGCGGATTTGACGGCTCCGCCTTCTGCCCGCGAGGATCTTTTCCACATGGGGACGAAGGTTCCATGCTGCGATCAACGTCAGCATGCGGTCGGCGTCGCGCCCCCGGGTGACGCGCAGGATGTCGAGCGACACGCTGAACAACGCGCCCGCATCGCCGCGCGCCAGCGGGGGAATTTGCGCGGGAACCAGCTCGAGAGGCGAAGCCAGCAGGGTCTGCACGAGCTTCTCCACCTCGCGGCGCCGCGCGAGCTTGCGGGCGCGGGCGCGCTCCTCCAGCCATCGCCTGAACGCCAGCCCGCAGGCGATGGCGAGGGAGGCCGCCGACAGGACCAGGCAAACGCGCCAGATCCAGAGCAGGAAAAGTTCGGGATCGTGCATCGGAATCGTCGAATCAGAACCGGCGCGCGATGTCCGCGCCCACGGCGTGGCGAACCCAGGAATCTTCCCGGTCATCGCGCGTGTACCCCGCGTTGAAAAGCCATGCCCGGCCGACATCGGCGCCGATTCCGGCGAAGATAGTGCGCGTGGAGACCGTCGCCGCCGCCACGGTTTCGGGCGCATCGGCGAAACCCAGCCAAAGACGTTGCCCGGATAATGCCCCGACGGCAGGAAGGCCGAGGGGAGCGTCAACCCGAACGGAGCCGCCCCACAGCGGACCCTCCCCCTCCTCCTTCACATGGCTTGCCTTCAGGGTCAAGGCCCAGGGCTTCTTCCATTCAAGGCGCACTCCGGGATGAATCCCGACGATGTTCACATCCTTATAGGCATCGTAGCGGAGCCCGGCGAGCAGCCATGCGCCCGGCATGAGCTTGGACGAAGAGGAATGCATGGCGAGGAATTCCGCATCCGCCGCAAGCCTCCACACGGGCTTGAAATCGGGCGTCAGGGTCCAGCCGGCCTCGACTTGGGCGTTCGCGCGCGGGTGCAACGCCTGCGCCACGCCCGCCGCGAAGGCCAGGTCGTTCATCTCGAACTGGTGATAGCGCTCCACGCGACCATAGACGGTCGTTTTCCCGGCTTCGAGCCGCCGGGAGACCTGGATCGCCTGCTGGTTCCAATCAGGTTGCGGGCGGCGCGAAAAGGTGCTGTACTCCATGCCCGCGTCGACGCGCCAAGGCCTGGAACCGGATGCGGCTTCGGTTTTCCCGTCGAGCGCGGCCTGTGCCCGCTGCACGCGGGCAAGGCCGTCCTGCGCCTCCGCGCTTCCGGGATGGGCCGCCAGGACTTCACGGAAGATGGCGGCGGATTCCCCGAGGCGTCCCTGATAATAGCGTGAAGAGGCCTGCGCGAGCAGGATGTCCGCATTTTGGGGATCGCGGGCGCGCAACGCATCGAGTTTCTCGTCCGCCGAGGCGAAGTTCCCTTGCCAGGAATGGATGCGGGCACGAAGCACCTCGGCCTCTATGAACGCGGTGTCGCGCGCAAGCGCGGAGTCGATGGAAGCCAAGGCGTCGTCATATCGCGCGGCATCGGCCTGCCCACGCGCCTTCGCCGTCCACTCCGCGGGCGAGGCCGCGAACGCGGAAGCGACCAGGACCGCGCACAGCGCGGTCGCGGGAATCACTTCGCCTCCTCGACCCCGAGCAGGCGCAACCCCCGCGCCAGCACTTCCTCGGGCATGAACGGCTTGATGACGTAATCGGAAACGCCGATGCGGAATCCCTCGAGGATGTCCTTCTCCTGCCGCATCGCGGTGAGGAAGATCACCGGCATTTCGCGCGTCGCGGGATCCTCGCGCAGGGTGCGGAGCACCGCCACCCCGTCCAAGCCGGGCATCATGCGGTCGAGGACGGCGAGGTGCGGGCGGTATTCGCGCGCGATGCGCACCGCCTCTTCGCCATCGGCCGCGGAAAGGACGCGCAGGCCGGCCAGGCGGAACTTGTAGGCGAGCAGGTCGCGGATGGCCGGATCGTCGTCGGCGATGAGCACGGTCTTGCCCGCGCGACGCAGGAGATCGCGGACCTTGACGGCGAGCTCCTCGGGCTTGAAGGGCTTGGCGATGTAGTCCGTGACGCCCGCGTCGAGGGCGCGCACCACGTCCTGCGGCCGGGTGTGCGACGTGATCATGATCACGGGAATGTCCTCGCGCCCCGCCTCGCCGCGCATGGCCTTCACCAGCTCGACGCCGGTCATGTTGGGCATGGTCTCGTCCACGAGCACGAGGCGCGGCGCGCGCTCGCGGACGAGGCGAAGGCCCTCGCTCCCGTCGCCCGCGGCGAGCACCTCGAAGTCGCGCCCGAAAAGGGCCGCGATGGCCCCGCGGATCACCGGGTCGTCGTCCACCGCGACGATGACGGGCTTCGAGGCGGTGGCGGCCACCTCGGCGTGCGGCGCGGGATCGGCCGAATCGCGCTCGATGAGCAGCAGCGCCTGCGCGCAGGCATGGTGGAGCGACTCGACCAGCGGCGCGAGGGGCTCGGCGCCCGCGCGAAGCGCCTCCTCAAGCGCGCGCGCCGTGCGCGTGATCAGCGGAAAGCCGTAGGTCGTGCCCGAGCCGGCGAGCTTGTGGGCCAGGCCTTCCATCACGGAGGCCTCGCCGGGAGGCGCAGCGCCCGCGCGGCAGCGCGCGAGGAACGCCTCCACGGTGGTGGTCCGCTCGCGGAGCTGGGCGAGGTACATGCCGCGCAGCGGCTTGATCAGGTCTTCAGGACTCGGGTTCATGGTGCTTCCCGCTGTTTTTCCCAGAGCGCGCGGATTTCCGCGGACAACGTCATGGGGTCGAAGGGCTTGGAAATGACCCCGATGGCGCCCAGCCCGAGGTAACGCCGGATCTCGGCGGGCTGGGCCTTCGCCGTCATGAAGGCGACGGGCACCGGGGATGTGACGGGATTCTCACGCAGTTTCAGCAGCGTGGCGGGCCCGTCCATCTCGGGCATCATCACGTCGAGCAGTATCAGGTCCGGCCGAAGCGACTCGGCGCGCGCCACCGCTTCGCCGCTTCCGCGGCAAAGCGACACCTGGAATCCTCCCACCGCCTCGAGGGAGAGCTTCGCGACTTGCAGGATGTCCTCTTCGTCGTCCACGCAGAGGATGTGACCGAGGGTCGGGATCACGCCGGTCCTCCTTCCATGCGGGAACTCTTGCGTATTTGGGCGAGGATTGTCTCCACGATGCGCTCCTCCGAAAGTCGGGATTTGACGAGCGCGGCTTCCACCCGGTAGCGCACGCCGTTGTCGGTTTCGCTGGCGGACAGGATCAGGACGGGGACGGGCCCGCCGGGGGCGTTCTTGAGGCGCTCGAGCAGGTCGAGCCCCGAGCCGTCGGGCAGGTCGATATCCAGCACGACCAGGTCGAACCGGTCGCCGTTCAGCAGCGTCTCGGCCTCCCGCAGCGTGGCAGCCCCGCTCCAGTCGGCGCTGTCGCGCAGCGAGTTCGCCAGGATGCGCCGGAAGTCCGCGTCGTCCTCCACATGCAGGATGCGGGGACGGCCGCCGGCGCCGACCGCCGTCTTCAGGGCGGAGGATAGCCGAGTCTCGTCGATCGGCTTGGCGATCCAGTCGATGATGCCCACCGCGTCGCCGTTCAACTCGCGCCTTCCTTCCTCGGCGCGCGCCGATATCACGATCACAGGGAGTTCACGGGTGGCCGGATCCTGGCGCAGCTGCCGCAGCCAGGTCAGGCCGCTGCCGTCGGGCAGCACGAGGTCGAGCGTCATGGCGGCGTAGCCGCCGCGGGCCAACCGCTCCTTGGCGCCCGCGAGGGTGCGCTCGACGTCGGCGGAAAGGCCGGCGCGCTCGAGCAGGATCTTCAGCAACTTGCCCACGTCGGCGTCATCCTCGCAGATCAGCACGCGGTCGCGGGGGCTCGGGGGCGACTCCGAAGGCGCTTCGGAGGGCTCGTGCGCGAGGGGCAGTTCGAACCAGAAGGTCGTGCCCGTGCCGGAAAGGGAGGCGGCGCCTCCGGCGGTTCGCGTATCGAAGCCGATGCGGCCATCCATGGCCTCAACCAGCTTCCGGGTGATGTTGAGCCCGAGTCCCGTGCCTTCGTGCTTGCGGGCGTCATTGCCCTCGGCCTGCGCGAACTTGTCGAAGACCCGCCCCCGGAACGACTCGCTGATTCCGGGCCCATGGTCGCGCACGGAGATCCGAAGTTTCCCGCCGGCCTCCTCCGCCTTCACCGTCACCTCGGAGCCTGCCGGCGAGAACTTGGCCGCGTTGGACAGCAGGTTCGACATCACCTGCATGAGACGATCCGGATCGGCCAACACCCACGCGCCCGCGGGCGTCTCGCCGAGCACGAAGCTGACACCATACTTTTGGCCATAGGGCAGGTTCGCCTCGATGGCATGCCGGAGGGTCTGGACGACCTCCAAAGGCGTCCGCTGGAAATTCATGCGACCCGACTCGATCTTGTCGATGTCGAGGATGTCGTTGATGATGTGCACCAGCCGCTCGCTGTTCCGATAGGCGATGGCGAGCATCTCCCGCATGCCGGCCGGGACCGGGCCCGCGGCGCCGCCCGAAACCAGCCCCAGCGCTCCGCGGATGGAGGTGAGCGGGGTGCGAAGCTCATGGCTCACGGTGGAGATGAACTCGCTCTTCATCCGCTCCAGCGCCTTGAGCTGGGTCACGTCGCGCGCGAGGGCCACCACGCCCGTGGGCTTGCCCTCGTCGTCGAAGAGCGTGTACACGGAGAAGGCCAGCGTGATCGACGTCCCGTCGGGGCGCGCATGGCTCCACTCCTGGCCGAAGGGGCCGTCATCGGGCAGCGCCAGGCTGATCAACTCCATGTCGCTGACCTTGCGGCCGTAGTGCTTGGCCAATCGCGAGGCGCGCGTCCGGAGCTCCGCCGGGTCGGCGAAGCGGGCGGCCATCTCGGTGACGGGGCGGCCCACGAGGTCGGCCACCGAGTAGCCGAGGATGCGCTCGGTGCCGCGATTGATGAGACGGAGGATGCCGTCCGCGTCGGTGGCGAAGATCGCGTAGTCGATGCCGTCGATGACCGCCTGCAGGCGCGCGCGCGACTCGCGCAGGCGCGCCTCGAGCGCCTTGAAGGCGGTGATGTCGCGGATGACCGCCATGTAGCCGATCGCCGCCCCGCGGGCGTCGCGCATCTCGGAAACCGACATCTGGACAGGATACCGCTCCCCGCCTTTGCGCACGAAGGTCCATTGCACCCCGCCCGGCGGATCGTCCTTGAGGGGCAGGGTGAAGACCTCGACATCATCCGCCTCGCGGCCGTACTCCAGGCGGATCTTTTCCGCGCGCGCCTCGATCTCATGGCGAAGCATGGTGCGGCGCGTGTTGAACGACGTGTGCTTGCCTAGGAACTCCGAGGCCTGATAACCTTCCATCCGCTCGGCGGCCGGATTGTACAGGATCATCGTGCCCTCGAGGTCGACGGCGATGATGGCCTGGTCGGTGGAGTTGATCACGGCGTTGAAGAGGGCGTTTGAGCGCCGGATGTCCTCCTCGAGCCTGCGCACGGTGGTCACCTCGCGCGCGATGGCCACCGAACCCTGCGGCTCCCCGGCCGGGTTCTTCAGCTCCCACACCGACACCGCCACCCGGATGCGGGCGCCGTCGGCCCGGACGTTCGTCCATTCCTGCCCGTAGGGGCCGTCGTCATGAAGGGGAAGGGTGAAGATCTCGACGCCCTCGGGAGGCCGGCCGTACTGCGCCACGATGCGCGCCGCACGGGCGGCGATTTCCTCCGGAAGGAACAGGGGACGCGTGGCCTCGGCAACGGGCCGGCCCACGAAGTCGGAGGCTTTGTGGCCGAGCATCCGCTCGGCGCCCTCGCTGAAGATGCGGATGAGGCCGTGGTCGTCGGCCACGAACACGGCGTAGTCGGTGCCGTGGATCACGGCCTCGAGCAGCGCGTTGGACTCGCCGAGGTTCCTTTCGGCTTTGCGGCGGGCCGCGCCGCTGCGCAGCGCCAGCCAGAGCGCGAGCATGCCCAGGAGGTAAAAGAAGGCAACCGTCCCGTAGAGCAGCGAGCTGTTGTGCTGCAGCTGCTCCTCCGCGTCGTCCTGCCGCTCGTTGAGCAGGCTGTCCTCCATGCGCGCCATCGCCTCGACGAGGACGCGGATGCTGTCGGCGAGCCGCTTCTGGTGGCCCCTGCGGACGAAGGCCGCGGCGTGGGCCGACCCGGAGTCCCGCTGGAGGCCCAAGGCGGAGTCCGTGAAGCGAACCTTGGCGACGACCAGCTCGCGCAGCCGCCGGGTGTTCGCCTGCTGGCGCGGATTGTCGACCGTCAGGCTCTCGAGGATGCTGACATCGTCGAACAACGCGGTGGATTCGACGGGCGTGCTGGACGGGACATAACCCTTGCCGACCGCCAGCCAGTAAGGCTCCAGGGACTCGCTGTCCCCCGTGATCAGGAAGCCGTGGTGCCCCAGTTGCAGGTCGCGCGCGCGCGCCGAGACGATGTGGATGTGGTTGCGGACAAGGTGGCTGTGCCGAACCCAGCCGTCGGCCGTCCGGGCCACCCGCCAACGCTCGTAGAACAGCAGTGCCAGGACGGCCGAAACCGCCAACACGAGCAGAACGGCCCAGGCGCGAAGGTTCTTGCGTTTCACCAACCCGGACCCCGCTGGACGTTCGGTTCGAAAATCACACTACGCCCAAACATAGTGTCCAAACCGATATAGTGTCCAATGGACGAGGCTCGTGGCGACCGCCCCC
>DATAHJ010000133.1:0-2188 GCA_036263275.1 Fibrobacteria bacterium
TTGGCCTGATGGGCCACGAACAGGTCCAGGTCGGAGGCCTGCAATCCTTCGAGGGCGAGCGCATCGTTTACGACGCGCGTGACCTCGGTAACCGCGAGCTTGAAGACCTGCTTGCCGTCCATGCGGATGCAGGGAGCCTTGGCCGACGAATCCAAGGCGGCGGCCGCGATGCTGTCGAGGTTGAGGATGCCCGCGGCGCCGCCATCGCTGCGCAGCAGCGAGCGGACCACGCCCCGGTTCGAGGGACCGCGCGACAACAGCGCCGCCGCCCCCGCGTCCCCGAAAAGCACGCACGTGTTGCGGTCGGTCCAGTCGGTCACCCGCGAGAGGGTTTCCGCACCGATCACGAGGACGTGCTCGCACTGCCCGGAGTCGATGAGCAGGGACGCCATGTTCACGCCGTAGACGAAGCCCGCGCAAGCGGCAGTGAGGTCGCAGGCGAAAGCGTGTCGAGCGCCGATCTTTTCCTGGATGATGCAGGCGGTCGCGGGGAACTGCATGTCGGGAACGATGCCGCCCACGAAAATCGCGCCGACTTCCTCGGGCTTCACGCCCCCGCGCTCCAGCGCCTCTCGCGCCGCAGCGGCGCCCAAGTCGGAAGCCTTGAGGGGACTGTCCTTGGGAAGGATGCGGCGCTCGCGGATGCCCGTGCGCGTGACGATCCACTCGTCGGAGGTTTCCACCATCCGCTCGAGGTCGGCGTTGGTCAGGATGTTGTCGGGGAGGGAGATCCCCAGGCCGCGGATGATGGCGCCCATGCGTCGTCGAACCGTGACCGGGTCTACCGGCTCAGGCCACCTGGGGAAGGCGGGCCGCGATCTTCTCCGTCACGCCTGCGGCGGCCTGACGATAGGCCGCCTCGACGCCGTTCTTGATGGCCTTGGCGTCGGCGCGACCGTGGGTGATGAGGCCCGTGCCGTTAAGCCCGAGCAGAAGCGCGGCGCCGATGTTGGAGTAATCCCAGTCGCTCTCGAACTGGCGGCCCGCATCGGAATCGATGGCGCCGAAAAGGGCGAGATGATATTCGTGGAAGCCTTCCATGAGCTTCAGCACCACGTTGCCCGTATAGCCGGGGGTGACGATGACGTCGACCTGACCCTTGAGCAGGTCACGGCCCTCGACGTTGCCGACGAAGTTGAGCGGCGCGGCCTTGAGGAGCTGGTGCGCTTCCTGCAGGGCCTCGGGGCCCTTCTTCTCTTCCTCGCCCATGTTGAGCAGGCCGACCTTTGGATTCGCGCGACCCAGTACTGCCTCGGCGTAGACGGAGCCGCAGACGCCGAAGTGCACGAGAGTCGCGGCCTTCTCATCGACGTTGGCGCCGCAGTCGAGCACGACGGTCGGCTTGCCGAGCGAGGGCATCACGCACGCAATGGCCGGCCTTGAAACAGCGCCCACGCGGCCGAGGATCATGAGGCAGGCGGCCATCATGGCGCCCGAGTTGCCCGCGGAGATGCTGGCCTGCACGAGACCCTTCTTCTGCAGGGCGACGCAGGCGACGAGTCCGGAGTTGGGCTTGGTCTTGAGAACGGCGGCGGGAGAATCGTCCATCGCGACCAGCTCGGGCGCGTGGAACACTTCGATGCCCTCGCCGGACCAGCCGAGGCGAGAGAGCTCGGCCTTGATAATGTCCTCGGGGCCGGTGAGCACGATGCCGTAACGACCCGCCGCTTCACGCGCGGCGAGCACGGCGCCTTCCACCACGGCGGCGGGAGCGTTGTCCCCGCCCATGGCGTCGAGTGCGACCTTGATCATGGATCCGGAAAGGAGAGGTTACTCCGCCGGCTGGCGGACCTCGACGTTTCCGTAGTAACCGCAATTGCTGCAAACGCGGTGGGCGATCTTGTTCTGGCCGCAGTGGGAGCACTTGGAAACCGCGGCGGCCTCCAGCTTCCAGTGCGTCCGGCGCTTGTCGCGACGGGCCGTCGAGGTTTTCCGCTTAGGTACTGCCATTGTAAGCTCCTGCTTCCCTGCCTGTTCGGGTCTCTCGACCGTCCCAGCTTATTTCAGCTTATTCCGCGTCGAGGGGTTTTTTGCCCTTCAACGCTCCAAGTTTCGCCCAGCGAGGGTCGATTCCCTCCGCTTTTTCCGCTTTCGCGGACTTTCCGGCTTCCCCGATCGTCGGCGCGGGCCGGCCACAAAGGGCGCAGCGTCCCGCCGCATCCAGGTCCGGAAGGGGGTGCAAATTATA
>DATAHJ010000134.1:0-2765 GCA_036263275.1 Fibrobacteria bacterium
GCCATCTGCTCCTGGCTGATGGGGCCTTCCTTGCCGGCGAGGGCGTCCTCGATGCCGGCGCTCAGCTTCTTGAGGTCGATCAGGTCGGCCTCGAGGTTCTGCTGCTTGAAGCTGCGGCCGATGTTCTGGCCGATGATGTAGCTGACCTTGTCCTTCTGGGTTTCCAACTTCGGGGCTCCTTTGTTGCAGGCCGTCATGAAAAGGCCCGTCGCGGCGATGCCGGCGATGCCAAGGAGGCGCATAGTCTTGATCATGGGGTCTCCGGAATTCGGCGGTCTTTGCCGCCGGGGGTTGAGGCGGGGAAAATACAAAAGGGGCGGGGAGGGGGTAGGGTTCTCCCGCCCTCCTGCTATCTTTTCCCCGAAAAATCCCCATCAGGAGGCCGTTTTGAAGCGCGAGAACATTTCCACCGGTTCGAAGTGGGAGCCCGTCCTGGGCTATTCCCGGGCGGTGAAGGTCGGCAACATGGTCTTCGTGGCCGGCACCACCGGCGCCGACGCCGAAGGCAAGTTCGCCCCCGACGCGGGCGCGCAGGCGCGCCAGGCCATCCAGAACATCCTCGCGGGCCTCGAGAAGGCCGGCGCCACGGCGGCGGACGTCGTGCGCACGCGCATCTTCGTGACCGACATCTCGCAGTGGGAGGCGATCGGCCGCGCCCACGGCGAAGTCTTCGGCGAGATCCGCCCGGCGATGGCGATGGTCGAGGTGAGCAAGCTCATCGACCCGGCCATGCTCGTCGAGATCGAGGCCGACGCCTTTATCACGGGCTAAGCGCACGGGCCGAGATGGATTTTCCTTCCCTCCGCGCGGCCGTCGACGCCCTGGAGCGCAAGGGCTGGCTGCGGCGCGTGAAGGAGGAAGTGGATCCCCATCTCGAGATGGCGGAGATCCACCGGCGCGTGCATGACGCCGGAGGTCCCGCGCTCTACTTCGAGCGGGTGAAGGGTTCGCCCTTCCCCGCAGTCTCCAACCTCTTCGGCACACGTGAGCGCGCGCTCTTCCTGCTGGGCGACGGCATCAAGCGCGCGGCCGCGCTGGCGCGACTGCAGGCGGATCCCGGCGGCGCGTTGCGCCACCCTCTCCGGTCGATGGGAGTCCTGTGGGGGGCGCGCAGCGGATTGCCCCTGCCCGTCGCGAACGCCCCGGTGGCTTACGGAGAAACCGCCCTCTCGTCATTGCCGCAAATCGTGTGCTGGCCCCAGGATGGCGGGGCTTTCATTACGCTGCCGCAAGTTTATACCGAGCATCCCGATCGTCCGGGATTGTGGAAGTCGAACCTCGGGATGTATCGCATCCAGATCTCCGGCGGTGCCTATGCGCCTGACCGCGAGGCGGGGATGCATTACCAGATCCATCGCGGCATCGGCGTGCATCATCACGCCGCCTTGCACCGCGGGGAAAAACTGAAGGTCAGCATCTTTGTGGGCGGTCCGCCCGCGCATTCCCTCGCGGCGGTGATGCCGCTGCCCGAAGGCGTTCCCGAGGTGCTCTTTGGCGGCGTGCTCGCGGGGCGACATTTCCGTTACACGTATAAAGACGGGTATTTGCTTTCGGCCGATGCCGACTTCTGCATCACCGGCACGGTGGAGCCGGGCGTTCTCAAGCCAGAGGGTCCCTTCGGCGATCACCTCGGCTACTACAGTCTCGCGCACGACTTTCCCATGCTGAATGTGGAGAAGGTCTACCATCGCAAGGACGCCATCTGGCCCTTCACGGTGGTGGGCCGGCCTCCGCAGGAAGACGCCCAGCTCGCCGCGCTTATCCACGAGATCGCCGACGGCGCGTTGCCCGCGGAGATTCCGGGCCTCAAGGCCGTGCATGCGGTGGAGGCCGCAGGCGTGCATCCGCTGCTGCTTGCGATCGCGGAGGACCGCTACGCGCCCTTCCTGCCGAAGGGCGAACGCAAGGCGCGCGAGCTGCACACGATCGGCCATGCGATCCTGGGCTACGGGCAGATGTCGCTGGCGAAGTACCTGTTCGTCACGTCGCAAGAGGACGATCCGGGCCTGAATATTCGGGATGTGGGGGTTTTCTTCGCGCACGTCCTTCGCCGCGTTTCGTGGGAGTCGGACCTTCATTTCGTGACACGCACCACGATGGATACGCTCGACTACTCGGGCGGAGCGCTGAACGAGGGCTCGAAGCTGCTGGTGCCCGTCTCCGGCGCGCCGCGCCGCGAATTGTCGGATTTCGTTCCGCAGGCGCTGCTGGATGTTTGGCCCGACGATTGGTCGAAGCCGTGCTTGGTGATGCCGGGAGTGCTCGTCTTCGGGGGCGCGGCGTATAAGGACGTTGATTCCCGCGCTTTCGCTTCCCAGATCGAACGCTTCTCGCAACGGTTGCAGGATGCGGGCGGTCTTTCCGCCGCGCTCGACCAACTGCCGCTGTGGGTGTTCTGCGACGACCCGGACTTCGCGGCGGCTTCGCTCGACAACTGGTTGTGGGTGACGTTCACCCGCTCAGACCCTGCCCGCGATGTTCACGGGATCGATTCTTTCATCGAGGACAAGCATTGGGGCTGCCGCGGGCCGCTCATCATCGACGCGCGGGTGAAGCCGTGGCACGCCCCTGTGCTCGAACCTGATCCGGAGGTGTCACGGAGGGTGGAGGGGTTGTTCGGTGCGAGCGGGAGTCTGCATAACCTCTCATAAGTCCTTGATTTCAAATGATATAAATGGATGGAAAGAGATACCCAAAAAAGCATTGCTCGCTTGAGCAGTTAGGTATACTTTTCCTATTGTCGGGATTTCCCCGCTAAGAGAGGT
>DATAHJ010000135.1:0-2245 GCA_036263275.1 Fibrobacteria bacterium
GGAACCATTCCGCTGAACCGCCTCTTCCAGATCGAACTCCTCGCCGCCCGCGAGAACGACGAGCGCGTGATCCGCTATCGCTTCACCAAGGACTCCGTCGTCGCGGGCTTGCGCGCGGGCCTCGGGATCGACTTGCTCGAAGAGGTCGCCGCGTGGCTGGGCTTCGAGCCGCCCGCGCGCCGCGTGCTCGCCGAATGGGCCGCCACTTATGCCGCGGCCTCGTTCCGCGACCTCTTCGTGCTGCGCGTGCGCGACGCCGTGCGCTTCGCCGACCTCGAGGCCTTCCCGCGCTTCATGGAGCTCGTCACAGAGGTCATCCCCGCCTATGGCTTCGTGCTGCCGCGCTCCGCGCGCGAGCGGGCGCGCGAGCTTTTGCGCGCCTTCGACCTGCAGCCCGGCGACGAGTCCGAGGCGCGCGGCGCGGCCAAGCGCCCGGTCTTCGGCGAGGGCGCCGACACGGCGTGGGCGATGCCCGTTTTCACGCACGGCGAGGCGGCCTACCGCCACGTCGCGCCCGTCCGCAAGGAAGGCGCCGGCGCCCGCGAGGAAGCCGCACCTGCGCGCGGCGAGACGCCCGCGCGGCGCCTGCGCGAGCTCGAGGGCGCCATCGCCTCCCAGCGCGTGGTCGAGTTCACCTACGGCAACGGCACCGCGCGCGTGCGCGCGCAACCGCTCCATGTTCTCCGCAACCGCGACCCCATGAAGCTGATCGCGGTGGACCTCGCCTCGGGGCATCGCAACGAGTACGAGCTCGACCGCATGCTCGCGCTGCGGGTGGGGGAGATGGCGTGAGAGAGTTACGAGTTACGAGTTACGAATCGAAGCGCGTTCGTCACGGGCGCGTCGATTCGTTCTCGTGTTTATTCGTAACTCGTAACTCGAAATTCGTAACTTCCAAGGCAATGGCCGGCGAAGGAGTGCTTTCGTGAAGATCTACCTCGCGTCTCCCCGCGGATTCTGCGCGGGCGTTCACCGCGCCATCCTCATCGTCGAGAAGGCGCTCGAGAAGTTCGGCGCGCCCGTCTACGTGCGCCACGAGATCGTGCACAACAAGTTCGTGGTGGAGCGCCTGCGCGAGAAGGGCGCGGTGTTCGTGAAGGAGCTCGACGAAGTGCCCTCGGGCGCGGTGGCGATCTTCAGCGCGCACGGCGTGCCCGTCGCCGTCCACAAGGACGCCGAGATGCGCGAGCTGGTCACGGTGGACGCCACCTGCCCGCTCGTGAAGAAGGTGCACTCCTCGGTGCAGCGCCACCATAAGGTCGATCGCAAGATCCTGCTTATCGGCCATCGCGGCCACCCCGAGGTGATCGGCACCATGGGCCAGCTCGACCCCGGAGAGATCGTGCTGGTCGAGACGCCCGAGGAGGCTGCGGCCCTGCCCGACTTCGGCGACGCCGAGCTGGC
The DNA here is from genome assembly GCA_036263275.1 of Fibrobacteria bacterium. GTDB lineage: Bacteria > Fibrobacterota > Fibrobacteria > UBA11236 > UBA11236 > UBA11236. Next base: position 1,405 of record DATAHJ010000135.1, read on the forward strand.
CTACACCACGCAGACCACGCTCTCCATCGGCGAGACGAAGGACATCATCGACGCGCTCCGCAAGCGCTTCCCCCACGTCAAGGGCCCCGAGAAGGGCGACCTGTGCTACGCCACCACCAACCGCCAGAGCGCGGTGGAGCAGATGGCGAAGCTGGTGGACGTGCTCCTCGTGATCGGCTCGAAGAACAGCTCGAACAGCAACCGCCTGCGCGAGCTGGGCGAGCGCCTGGGCAAGCCTTCCTACCTCATCGACGGCCCCGACGACCTCAAGCCGCAATGGTTCCAGGGCGTTGCCAACGTGGGCATTTCTTCCGGGGCCTCGGCTCCCGAGGACCTCGTGCAGGACGTGGTCCGTCGCATCCAGCAGGATTTTCCCGGCACGACGGCTGAGGATTACGTGATCCTGGAAGAGAACGTCCGGTTTTCGCTTCCGGAGGTATTGGCGGGGGTCTGAAACCCTTCGCGGGCAGTCCTTTGCCGTTGTCAGTTGTTAGTACTCGGAGGGAGAATGGGCGGCCCGGTGGCCGCCACACAATGACCAGAAAACTCCCGAAATTCGCATTTTTCCGAGTTTTCTGACAACTGACAACCGACAACGGCAAAGAAAAGGCTGCGAAGAAAGCCCCCACCCCCCTGTAACTCCTTGATTTCCAAGGCCCCTTTTCTAGGTTTACCGTCCCAATTTAGGCCTGCCCAGCAGGCAATCGAGGTCATCATGAGCCGCACGTGTGAAGTTACCGGTAAGAAGCGTCAGTCGGGCATGCAGGTTTCGCACGCCATGAACCACACCCGCAAGTGGTTCGAGGTGAACATCCAGAAGAAGCGCTTCTGGGTGCCGTCG
>DATAHJ010000136.1:0-1704 GCA_036263275.1 Fibrobacteria bacterium
TGTTGATTGACGTCGCCGACACTTCGGTTGGCTCGGCGCGAAAAAGATTCCGCGCGGCGTTGATGCAATACACGCCGATGTCGTAGAGCGTCCCGCCGCCCCGCGCGCGCTCGGTGCGGATGTTGTCGCGCCCCACCTGCATGGTGAACACGGAATTGAAGATGCGCGGTTCGCCGATCGCGCCGCGGCGGATGTGCCCGACGGCGCGCAGGTTGGCGGCGTTCAGGTGAAGGCGGTAGGCCGTCATGAGGAAAACCTTGCCGCGCTTCGCGGCGGCGATCATGGCGCGGCAGGCGGCCTCGGTGACCGCCAGGGGCTTTTCGCACAGCACGTGCACCCCTCGCCGCGCCGCGCGGATCGCGTACTCGCGGTGCAGGTCGTTGGGGAGCGCGAGGTACACCGCGTCCACTTCCTTGAGGCACGCGTCGTATTCCTCATAGCCGAAGGTTTTTTCGACGCGGTATTTGCGCGACAATTCCCGGCGCTTTACCGCGTCGTCGGAGACCAACGCCACCAGCTTGGCATTGGGCGCATGCCGGAACGCCGGCAGGATCGCGACCTGCGCGAAGTACCCGAGGCCCACGACGGCGAAACGGACGGGGCCTTTTTTCCTAACGGCGGTTTTTCCTGCGGCCATGAGCATTCCCCCTGAAAAGCAGCGTACAAGGGGGGCAGGGGAGAAGCAAGGAGCGGAGAGCAGGGGGAGGAAGAACGAGTAGCCGGAAGCTTTAACTCCCGCTTCCTGCTCTACGCTCTCCGCTTCCTTACCCCATGAAATCCATCGGACCGTAACCCTTGCCGAGCGAAGGGGCGCGGGCGATGCCGCGCGCCACGAAGGCCTTGGCGATGCGGCAGGAGGCCGCGAGGCTCTTGCCTTTCGCGAGGTTGGCGGCGATCGCGGAAGCGAGCGTGCAGCCGGTGCCGTGCACGTTGCCCACGGGAATACGCGCGCCCTTCAACGTGGTGAGTTTTCCGTTCTCCCAGAGCCAGTCGTCGGAAACCTTGCCACCTGCATGGCCGCCCTTCAGGAGGATGGCGTAAGGGAGCTTTCCCAGCGAACGGAGCCGCTCCGGCGGCGACATCGCAGCGGGGAAGGGACCGAACAGGGTGTCGAACTCCGGCAGGTTGGGCGTGACCACGCGGCTGCGCGGCAATAGCTCGCGGCGCAAGAGCGCCAAGGCCTTCGGATCGAGAAGGGGCGAACCCGAGGTGGAACCGAGGACCGGATCGAACACGACAGGAATACCCCCGGCCTCCCTTGTGTTCAGCAGCTTGATGACGCGCTTGGCCATCGGCAGGGCGCCCAGGGCGCCGAGCTTGATGACGTCGGGACGGGTGTCGGCGAACAGCGCCTTCCATTGACGCTCGAGGAAGGCCGGGTCGAGCGTGCGCACCGCGCGAACGCCCAAGGTGTTCTGGACGGTGAGCAAGGTGGTCAGGTTGAGGCCGTAGACCCCGTGACGCAGGAAAGCCTTGAGATCGGCTTCCTGCCCGGCGCCGCCGCTGGGGTCGGAACCGGCGATGGTGAGGGCGACGGGAGGTCGTGAGGGCTTGGGCATGGGGGAAAAATTCGAAAACGAAAAGATGCGTTTTGTCATAGCATTTCCGGCAAATTTCGCGGGAACGGAGGGGCGGGAGTTCCTACCTTCGGGACCGAAAACACCCCTTGTTTTAGAATCATTCTAAAATTAGAATTGTTCTAAA
>DATAHJ010000137.1:0-3711 GCA_036263275.1 Fibrobacteria bacterium
AGTTGCCGAGCATTTCGAACAGCGTGTGGTGGTAGGTGTCGCGGCCCACTTCGTCGAGGTCGTTGTGCTTGCCCGAAACGCGGATGCACTTCTGCGAATTCGCGACGCGCTTGTAGCCTTCGCGGTTCTCGCCCAGCAGCGCCGATTTGAACTGGTTCATGCCGGCGTTGATGAACAGCAAGGTCGGGTCGTCGTGCGGCACGACGGGCGACGAGGGCACGTAGGTGTGGCCCTTCGACTTGAAGAACTCGACGAAGCTGGTGCGGATCTGGTCCCCGGTGAGGTAGGGGATGCCGAAGCCTGCGGATACGGACGTGGGGGCGGATTTTTCCATGAGACACGGAAATTTAGCCAAACGCGGGGGCGTGAATAGGGGAGAATGGGGGCTTCTCCGGGGTCCAAGGGCCGTTCGGTTTTCTTCGCGGTCCGGGCTGTCGCCCGGGATCGAGGTTTACATTTCCCCGCCATGTCGCGCATCGCCGGATTCCGCAGCAAGGACAATGCCTTGGGGCTCCTGATTTCGGCCCTTGCCTTCGCGGTTTACCTGCTGACCTTGTCCCCGGCGGTCGGCGGGGAGGACAGCGGAGAAATCGCGACTTCGCTGCATACCTTGGGCATCCTGCATCCGACCGGTTATCCCGTGTTCACGCTGCTCGGACATGCATTTTCCGCGCTTCCACTGGGTGGTCGGGTGATCTGGCGGTTGAACCTTCTGGTGGCGATCCTGTGCGCCGCGGCGGTCTTCGCGTTTTACCGGTTGTTCCTCTTCCTGCTTTCGGAACAGGGGCGCGCCGTGTTCGGGAGCGGGGCGGGGAAGGGGCCGGCGGTTCCCGCGAGCACCGCCCCGCGCGCGCTCGCCGCCTCCGCCGCGCTCGCGCTGGCCTTCTCGCGAACGTTTTGGTCCGAGGGCGTCTCGCTCGAGGTGTATGCGTTCCACCTGCTTTTGCTGGCCACGGCCGGCGGCGTGTTCTTGCGCGTGCAGTCGCGTGGCCAGGAGCGGCTCTGGCCGCTGTTCGGATATGTCCTCGGACTGGGCTTCGCCAACCATATGATGACGGTGCTGCTGGCCCCGGCATTCCTTTACCTGCATTTCCGGCTGCGCGGATTCGGGAACATGGCATGGAAGCCCATCCTTCGCGCGGTTCCGACTTTCGTCCTCGGCCTCTCCCCTTACCTCTACCTTCCGATTCGGGCGGCGGCGGATCCGCTCATGAATTGGGGAGATCCCTCCACGTTCGGGCGATTCTGGGATCACATCACGGTCGTGCAATACCGCGCCGGGATGTTTTCCTCAGGCGACGTGCTCCTTCTGAAGGCGCAGGAGTTTTTTGCCACCCTCCCCGCCGAGTTCGGGTATGCGCCGCTGCTTGGCGCCGCGGTGGGCGCATGGGTCTTGTGGCGCGAGAGTCGCCAAGCCCTGGTTTTCGGAGCCCTGCTCTTTTTCGGATGCGTCCTTTACGGCTTCAATTACAATGTCGAGGATCCGAACTTTTACCTGAACGCCCATCTCGCGCTCGCGTTTTTCCTTCTGTTCGGTCTCCGCTGGATGACGATTCGCGCGGGGGGGCGTGCGTTGGGCTGGACTCTTCTGGTCGCCGTTCCGCTTTTCCCGCTTTGCCTGAACTATTCTGCCGCGGACAAGAGCCATGATTATGTCGCGGAGGATTTCGCCCGCAACATGCTGGCCTCCGTGGATTCCGGCGCCATCCTGGTCGCGCGCGAGGAACGCACCTTCCTGATGCCCGCGTTGTATTTGCAGGTCGTCGAAGGAACAAGGGCCGACGTCGCGGTCCTCGATTACAACCTGATGGCGTTTCCTTGGTTCTACCGGCACCTGGAGCGTCGTCATCCCGGGCTGCTCGAGCCCGCGCGGCCCGAGGTCGAAGAGTATCTGCGGGCCTATGACACGCCCTTGCTTCCGACCTTCGCGGATACATTGGCCTTCCGTCGCAAGCTGGACAACGTGGTCAACGCCGTCATGTGGCGCCATTACCCCGCGCGCGCCATCTATGCGACCCAGGCGATGCCGGTCGACCCGAACAGGGTTCGCCTTCCCGAGGGGCTCGCCTTCCGCCTCTACCAGAACGGGTTCAACCCGCCGCCCGCCCCGCTTCGGGAAATGACCATCCGGCCGCTTCACGACGACGGCTTTCTGACCCGCTTCGTCCGTGAGGACTATGCGCGGGCCTTTACCAACCAAGGCCTTTATCGGGCAGTCTTCCTGGGCGACACCGCCCTGGGCCTTCGTTTCCTGAGCGAGGCGCTGGGCTATGAGCCCGGATATGCGCCGGCCTTGCAGTGGATGCGGAGGCTGCGGGCCGGCGCGACCGGCCGAAGGGCCGGGGAGTAAAAGCTTGCGTTTCAACATTCCGGACAGCCTCCGCTCCGGCCGCCTTTTCGGCGGCCTCGTGTTCGCGGCGGCTTTCGCGGCCTACTTCGCCACACTGGCGCCTTCCATCGGATTCATCGACGCGGGCGAGCTGGCCGCGGCGGCGCACTCCCTTGGAGTCACCCATCCCACGGGTTATCCGCTGTTCACGATGCTCGCATCGCTCTTCGCGAAACTCCCCCTCGGCGGCACCGTGATCTGGAAGCTGAACCTCCTGGCCGCCTTGTTCTGCGCCGCCGCCGTGCGCGCGTTCTACGCGCTTTTTCTCGCGCTGCCGCGTGCCATGCGGAAGGGCAGGGAAGGCGTTTCTTCGTCCGAACCCTCGTGGGCGGATCGGGTCGCGGCCGCGACGGGCGCGCTGTCGCTGGCCTTTGGAGCCACGTTCTGGGCGCAGGCGACGGGTGTCGAGGTTTATTCCCTGCATCTCCTGCTGGTCGCCCTGATCCTGCTCGCCTTCCTGCGCGCCCTGCCGGAAGGCGCCTTCGCGCCGGGAACGCGGCGCGATCCCTTGGCGCGCCGCTCTCGCTGGTGCCTGTTCTCTTTCGTCCTCGGGTTGGGATTCGCCAACCACATGACCACCTTGCTGCTGCTGCCCGCCCTCTTCTTCGCGTATTTCGCCGTCCATGGCTTCGGGCGCGCGGCCTGGAAGAATGCGGGCATTTCGGCGCCCTTCTACCTGCTCGGGCTCACGCCTTACCTCTATCTTCCCATTCGCGCCGCCGCGCACCCCGCCATGAACTGGGGCGCGATCGTCGATTGGGAGTCTTTCCGCTGGCACGTATCGGGAAGACAATATGCGGGATGGATGTTTTCTTCGTGGGACACGGCGCTTCGGCAGGCCCGGCTTTTTCTCGACACCTGGCCGTCTGAAACCGGATACCTGCCGCTGATCCTTGCGGCCTTCGGGCTCATCGCGCTGTTTCGCGCTTCGCGACGGCTCTTCATCTTCCCATTGCTGCTTCTCGCGGGCTGTCTCGCCTACGCGGTCAACTACGACATCAGCGACGTCGTCAACTATTTCCTGCTCGCGTATATCGCGACCGCGCTGTGCGCGGTCTTCGGCGCGCGGGCGCTGCTCGACGTCGCGAAGGGGAAGGCCTTTTTCGGGGCTTTGGCCGTATGCGCGGCGAGCGTGGTCCTGCCGCTCGCCCTCAACGCGCGCGAGGCGAACGAGCGCGGGAATTTCGCGGTGGAGGATTATGCCCGCAGCATGCTGGAGTCGCTCGGCCCCGGGGCCGTGATCTTCTCGACGCAATGGGATCATTTCGTGGCGGGGGCGTGGTACCTGCAGTCGGTCGAGGGCGTGCGGCCGGACGTGGCGG
>DATAHJ010000138.1:0-3114 GCA_036263275.1 Fibrobacteria bacterium
CGGGAGCCGTCCCTTCGGCGACCCGATGACCATGATCAGGTTCGTCCCCACCGCGTTGCGCCTTGGCGCCTGGCGCACGGCCACGCAATTCGCCAACACGCATTTCAAGGACTGGCGGCACCGCTTCGTGTACAGCTTCCACGCGCTGTACATCGGCGGCAACCCGTTCCGCAGCCCCGCCATCTACCAGATGATCCCTTACCTCGAGCGCAAGCAGGGCGTGTGGTACGCGCCCGGGGGCATGCGATCTCTGGTGGCCGCGATGGAGTCGGCCTTCGTGAACATGGGCGGGACGGTGACGACGGACACGACCGTGACAAAAATCACGATCGCGGGTGTCCCCGCGTCTTCTTCGGGAAAACCCCGCGTCACCGGGGTCGAGACGGAAGCGGGGGAGGCGTATTCCGCCGACATCGTGGTGAGCAATGCCGACGTGGGCCACACGTACTCCCGGCTGGTGGAGAAGAAGCATCGCCGCAAGTGGACCGATGCGCGCGTCGCGCGGCAGGAATACACCATGAGCTGCTTCCTGCTGTTCCTGGGCGTGAAGCGGCGTTACCCGGAGCTGGCCCACCATACGCTCATCCTCGCCGAGCGCTACAAGGAGCTGCTGCGGGACATCTTCGACCGCAAGGTCCTTCCCAACGATTTCAGCATGTACCTGCACGCCCCCACGCGCACCGACGACACCATGGCTCCGCCGGGCTGCGAAAGCCTGATGGTGCTGGTGCCCGTGGCGAACAATCGTTCCGGCATCGACTGGAAGAAAGAATCGGCTCCCTACGCCGAGCGCATCCTCGGCTTTCTCGAGCAATGGGGCTTGACGGACCTTCGGAACAACCTCGAGGTGTTCCGGGTGTTCACGCCCGACGACTTCGAGTCGCGGCTGCTCGCGACCCATGGAAACGCCTTCGGCCTGGTGCCTTCCCTGCTCCAGACCGGGTATTTTCGCCCGCACAACCGCAGTGAAGACATTGCGGGCTTGTATTTTGCCGGCGCGGGCACGCACCCCGGCGCGGGCGTGCCGGGAGTGCTGCTCTCGGCGGAAGCGGTCGAGCAGTGCGTGCGGGAAGATTTTCCACCATGACCCACTTCGTTTACCTCCTCCTGGACCTCCTGACTCTCAGCTTTCCCCTCGCGTATTCCTTTACCGCGCGGTCCGGGTTCAGCCGCAAGCTGCCGCGCGTCCTGACGGCGATCGCGCTGGTGGCGGCGCCCATGCTCGCGTGGGATGCCTGGTTCTCCGCGAGTGGAGTCTGGGGCTTCAATCCCCGGTACGTCCTCGGCCCGCGATTGTTCGGCTTGCCTTTCGAGGAGCTGCTCTTCTTCCTGTGCATTCCCTTTTCCTGCCTCTTCATCTACGACACGTTGACGAAGTTCCCGCGCCTGGCGTTGCCGGAAAAGCCCGTGCGCATCGCGGCAGGGTTGCTGGGCCTCGCGCTCTTCGTCCTCTCGGTTCTGAACGCTTCGCGCGCCTACACGACGCTATGCTTCATGGTGGCGGCTCCGCTCCTGTTCGCGATCGCCGGCGGACACCTGGGTCGTCGCGCCGGCCATCTGGCCACGGCCTGGCTGATCCAGCTCGTCCCTTTTCTCTTGGTCAACGGCGTCCTCACCGCGCTTCCGGTGGTGTGGTACAATAACGCCGAGAACCTCGGGCTGCGCCTGGGCAGCATTCCCGTGGAGGATTTCGCGTATTCGATGATCCTCCTGTTCGGCGGCGTCTTCGTGCTGGAGACGAAGGCGTGGAAGGATCCGCCGTGACTTTCCTGGGGCTTTTTGTCGCCGTTTTCCTCGCCATGGAATTCGTCGCGTGGTTCACGCACAAGCACGTGATGCACGGCTTTCTCTGGGGGCTGCACCGCTCGCATCATCGCCCGCGCGCGCTGGACGGTTCCGCAGGCCCGGAGAAGAACGACTTGTTCGGCGCCTTCTTCAGCCTCGTGGCGGCGGGATTTTTCGTCCTGGGGGCGTCGGTTCATCCGCTCTTCTTCGCCGCGGGACTGGGCATGACGGCCTACGGCGTGGCCTACCTGTTCCTGCATGACATGCTCGCCCACAAGCGTTTCGGCGTCCGCCTCCACCCGAAGGGCGGGTACCTCCGCGATGTCCTCCGCTCCCACCGCGTCCACCACGCCCGCCGCACGAAGGAAGGCTGCGTGTCGTTCGGATTCCTGCTCCCCATGCGGAAGGCCGCCATTTCCCGGAAAAATGCCGGGAGAGGGCTTTTTTAAGCCACCAATTGGCAAAATTCCCCGGAAATTCTATCCTTTCCGTCCCAATCTTACGGATCCCCCGCCCGCGGCTTCGGCCCCGTGGCGCACAAAGGACAAAGCATGCATCCCAAAGTCGCGCAAGTGCACACCAGCCCCAACCGCACCGACCTGCCCGAGTTCCACTCCGGCGACACGGTGAGCGTCGACTTCAAGGTCATCGAAGGCAACAAGGAGCGCGTCCAGACCTTCACGGGCGTCGTGATCCAGCGTCGCGGCACCGGCGTCTCGGCCACCTTCACCGTGCGCAAGATCTCGAACGGCGTCCCCGTCGAGCGCATTTTCCCGCTCGAGTCGCCCCGCCTCACGGCGGTCAAGGTCAGCCGCCAGGGCAAGGTCCGCCGCGCCCGCCTGTTCTACATGCGCGGCCTGCAGGGCAAGGCCGCCCGCATCAAGGAGCGCAAGACGAACGAGGCGTAAGCCTTCGTCGGCGAAGATTAAAAGAGCGGTCTCCTTCGGGGGCCGCTTTTTTTTGTTGGTGGTTGGAGGAATCTTCGGTAGCCGTGGCTTCTCGTTGGTGGTTGGTGGCTTTAAGCCAAGGATTCGTTCGCTACCAACCACCAACGGCAAAGAGCCATCCCCGAAGCTGTGCCTTGCCACCAACGCCAAAGAACTGCCTGCGAAGGTATCTTCCCTCCATGCCGTCCTCGGAACTGTTGCGCCTCACCGGCGTCGGGCCCAAGCGGCTGCAGGCCCTGGAGGCCGCTGGCATCCGCACGCTGCGCGACCTCGTCTACCATGTCCCGCGCCGCTACATCGACCGCACCCGCATCACGCCCATCTCCTCGCTGCGCGAAGGCGACGAGGCCTTCTTCGTGGCTCACATCGAGAGCGTGAAGAC
>DATAHJ010000139.1:0-2206 GCA_036263275.1 Fibrobacteria bacterium
GCCGCGCTCGAGCGGAGCGAGAAGGGCTTCCGGCTCATCGAGGCAGGTATCGAAGCCTTCACCCCCGGACAGTCCGAGGGGCCACAGACGTTCCGACAGGTCGCGGAATACTTCAGCAAGGGCCACTTTCAGGACGAATACCCCGACGCGGTGAAGAAGCGCAAAGACCCAAAGAGTCTCGCCCTCAGCGCCAAGCGCCTGGAAGCGTTCTACCCGGAACTCGGTCCGATGCTGTTCAGCGAGATCGATAAGGCCGCGGTCGAGCGCGCGAAGAAGCGCATCCCCAAGGTGGGACCGAATACCCGAAGGGCCTACCTGCAGGAGCTCCGACGCGTGCTGAACATCGCCGCCGAGCCGCTCGGGCTCGTTCCCCATGCTCTGGCCATCGCGATCCCGCCGAAGGCCCCGCGCAAGAGCTTCGTCTTCCTCTACCCGGAGAACGACTACCAGCTCATCAGCAGTGGCCGCCCTCCGTTCGCTCGGCGGTTCCTCTACGCCTACCTTTCCCGCACGGGGCGCCGCATTCATGAGGTCCTGCTCGGCACCTGGGGCCACGTCGATCTGAAGGCAGGCGTCGTCCGGGTGGAGGCGGACTGGACCAAGACGCGGGTCGCGCAATTCTACGACCTCGACGCCGACGTCCTGGAAGCCCTCCGCCTCCGTCACGCCGCGCTCCAGCCGAAGCCGGAGCAGCGGGTGTTTGTCTCCCCCGGCGGGCGCCCCATGAACCGCCGGAGCGTGCTGCGCTGGATGATTGCCGACCTGAAGTCGGTCGAGCTCAACAAGGCCCGCCCCGAATTGCTCGATGCCGGCGAGGGCGAGCAGACGCTCCGGGTGCACGACCTCGGGCGCGGGACGTTCGTCACCCTGGCTCGAGCCATGGGACGCCCCGACCGGTGGATCATGGACCGCACGGGACACGATAGCGTCCAGTCCCTCGAGCTCTACGACCGCGTCACCCGCTCCGCACGGGAGCGGAATCTCGGCTGGCTCGCTCCGATGGGCATGGCGCTCGGCATCCGCGGTGCGGTATCCATCGGGCCCCTCTGGGCCGAGGGTCAGGTCTACGGACTGGGCCAGCTCTGGTCCATCGAGGACGAAAAGACTGGAAAACCTCGGGGAAAAGCCGAGTCGGACTCCGTTCTCAGGGAACGGCACCGAACTTCGATAACTGAGGAAAACCGCCAAAATACTGACGCCCGGGAGGGTGTTTCACCCCCTTCCGAGGCCCTTGGCCCACCCTCTACCCCCAATGTGGGCCAGAGCTCTGGCCCAGCCGATCCCGTAGCGACCGCGCTCGCTCAGGTGGAGCTGACCCTCGCCAAGGCCATCGACCGAGCCACGGAAGCCGGCGAGTGGGCGACCGTGCGGATCCTCGCCAGTGAGCTCGAGGCGCGACGGAAGAGCCGAGAGGCGCAGCGGACGGCGGGAGTCACCAGCCTGGAGTCCGCGCGGGCGCGGAAGAACGGGGATAAGCCGTGACCTGCACCGGCCTCAGCGCATTCTGGTGCCCGCGGTGCGGTGACTGCTCGTGTGAGCGTCTCCCCGACGGAGACTGCGCGTTCGATTCGGACGTGTGCCCGCTGCATCGCGCCGGCTCCGACCACGCCCAAACGATCGAACTGGCCGACTGTGAGCGGCACGTTTCGGAGTTGGCGGCCACGTGCGGCGTCGAACTCACCCCGAACGATCATGCAATCGTATCGCAATTCGCGCAGCTGCTGTTCGAGCGGGCGCGGGCCAAGCGCGAGAAGAACGGAGAGAAGCCGTGAGCATTCACCTCGTGAAGCGCTGGCGCCGGATTGCGCGCGACTGGCGAAAGATCGCGGATGGCCCGCGCGACGGCACGTTTGCCTGGTTCGATGCGCATGCGCGCGTCCGGGTTCTGACCGAGTGCGCCGACAGCCTGGAGCGGTCGCTGAAGATCGCCGCGCGGGCCAAGCGCGAGAAGGGAGGGGGCAAGTGATCACGGTCGCCGCTCTCTACGTCGATCCGCGCGGACCCTACCCGAGCATGCCCGGTGTCGAGTGCTGGGATGAGAAGCGCGACGCTCGCAACTACGCGGGCCCGCACCCCGTCGTGGCGCATCCGCCGTGCGGGCGCTGGTGCGCCATGGCGCGCCTCAATGAGAGTCGCTGGGGCGCGAAGGTTGGCGACGACGGAGGGTGCTTCGAGGCCGCCCTGCGCGCCGTGAGAACCAACGGCG
>DATAHJ010000140.1:0-20017 GCA_036263275.1 Fibrobacteria bacterium
TTGCGCATCTCCTCAAGGAAGGCCGCGCGGTAGAAGCGCACCGCCGGGCCCATCGACGCGGCCACCCAGATGAGCACCGGCAGGGCGAGGAAGGGCAGGCCGCTCAAGCCCGGTTCCCATCCGGAGATGGGAAACAGCCCCCAGCGGAACGCGAACACATACTGCGCGCCGATGATGAAGGTCAGCACGCTGAGGCTCATGCCCGCCACCGAGAGGGCCACGAGGAGGCGGTCGGGCCAACGGTCCTTGTAGAGCGCGGCGGCGAGCGCAACCGTGAGCGAGACAAGGGTCGCCGCCAAGAAGGCGGGAATGGCGAGCGAGAGCGACGGGCCAAGCCCGTCAATAATCATCTCTGAGACGCGCTGGTGCGTCTCCCAAGAATGGCCGAAATCCAACGTGGCAAGGTTGCCGATGTAGTCGAAGTACTGCCGCCACAGCGGAAGGTCGAGCCCGAGCTGGTGCGTCATGCGCGCGACTTCCTCGGGCGTCGCGCCCTTCTCCAGAAGGCGCAGGACGGGATTTCCACCCACCCATTGGAAGAGGATGAAGATCACCAGCGTCACGCCGAAGAGGATGGCGAGCGCATGCGCGAGGCGGCGAAGGAGGAAGGGAATCACGGGACGACCCGGTAGTATTTCACCGGCACCATGGTGGCGGCGCTGGGCTTGAAGTTGCGCAGGCGCCCGCCCGCGAGCAGCTCGTTCACGCGATGGGCCACGAAGATCCACGGCAGGTCTTCCGCCACGATCGCGCGCATGCGGCGCAGGATCTCAAGCCGCTCGGGGCCGTCGGGCATGGCCGCGACCTTCTCGTACAAGCGGTCGAATTCGGGATTCGCGTAGCTCGAGTTGTTCGCGCCTGGAGGCTTGTTGGGCCCGTAAAGAAGCTGCATGAAATTCTCGGGATCCGGATAGTCGGCCATCCAGGCGGCAGCGGCCAACTGGAACGTGCTCGCGCGAATGCGCTCGAGGTACTCGGGCCAAGTGGTCGACTCGACCTTCACATGGATGCCGAGGGCCGCCATGTTCTGCGCGAAGTGCTCGGCGCGCTGGCGCGCCTCGGTGCTCGCCACGGTGAGGTATGAAATCTCGGGAAGACCCTTGCCGTCCGGGTATCCCGCTTCGGCAAGTTTACGCCGGGCCGCCTGAAGATCGAAGCGGCCGTACGGTCCGCGCCACTCGGGCTCGTGCCCGAAGATGGTGGGCGGCACGGGCCCCTGCGCGCGGATGCCGCGGCCGTTGTAGAAGCGGTCGAGCACCGTCTCCACGTCGTAGCCCATCTGGATCGCCTGGCGCAACGCGCGGCTCTTGCCGAGCACGGGATCCTTCATGTTGACGCAGATGTAGACCACGTCGAGCTCTTCCACCTTGTGCAGGCGGATGCCCTGCTTCAGGAACTCTTCCTGCAAGCCCTTGCCGGGCACGATGGCCTGCGCGTAGTTGTCCTTGGGGATGGCCGCGCGGTCGAGGCGGCCGCGCCGGAAATTCAGCCACATGGGCTGGGTCTCGTTGAAGACGTAGAGCTCGACGCGGTCGACGAAGGGGAGGGGCTTGCCCGCGTCGCGGAGCAGCCCCGCGGCCGAGTCGGCCGGCGTGCCTTCGGTCGGGTAAAAGCCGTGCCGGTATTTCGGGTTGCGGACGAAAGTGAGCCTGAGCCCGCGGCGCCATTCCTCGAGCACGTAAGGCCCCGTCCCCACCGGATGACTGCGGAATTCATCCCCATAATGTTCCACCGCCTCGCGGGCCACGACCGCCGCGTAAGGCATCGCGAGGATGTATTTGAAGTAGGGATAGGGGTGCGTCAGCTCAATGCGCACGGTCGAGTCGTCGAGCGCGCGCAGGCCCTCGATCTCTTGGTCGTACAGCGCGGGGTAGGCCGAATCAGGGAGCGGCGGCAGCTTTTCCGAGGAGTCGCGGAAGGCGTTCAGGCCCTTGATTTTTCCGTCGAACACCCACCAGCCGTACGTCTGCGTGCGCACGTCGGCGAGCCGCTTGAGGCTGTAGACGAAGTCGCGCGCCGTCATGCGGCGTCCCTTGCCGCCGGGGAAGGACGGATCGTCGGCGAACTCCACGTCGGTGCGGGTGCGGATGGTGTAGACGAGGCCGTCCGGGCTCACCTCGGGCAATGCGGATGCCAGGCAAGGCTGGACGTCGTAAGGCCGGGCCAGATACTTGTATTCGTACAGCGTTTCGTACACCTGCTGCTGCGACTGGATCGAGTACGAGTCGGAAGCCTGGGCGGGATCGAGGGTCTTCAGGTTCGCCGCCAGCGCGCCGCGGTAGACGTTTCCGGTATCTTTGCCGGGCGAGCACGACAATAGCGCCAAGGCGCATGCGGCAGCGAGGATCCGAAGCGGGAAACGCATGGGGCCAAAGTAGTTTCGGGCGGCTTCGGGTTCCCGCATTTCTTACTTTCCCCGAACGATTCCACGAGGCTTTCATGACCCCCAAACTCTTCCCGCGCGCGCTCCTTTTCTCGGTCCTCGCGTTGCCCTTCGTCGCCTGCGAGAAAAAGGCCGCCCAAGGCGGAGACGCGGCCCCGATCGTCGACGCGGTGGCCGTGGACTCGACGGGTGAGACCGATCCGATCGCCAACCCCGCCGCCGTGGCCGGCGGCACCTACACCACTTGGGGCGGCGCTTCGCCGAAGTCGCTCAACTACTGGGTCGATCCCAATTCCTTCTCGGGCGGCGTGATGGGCCTTCTGTTCGAGCCCCTCGTCACGTTGCACTCGACCAAGGACGAGCCCGTGGGCGTGGTCGCGCAAAGCTGGGAGACCTCCGCCGACGGCAAGACCTTCACCTTTCATCTCGACCCGCGCGCGCGATGGAGCGACGGCCAGGCCGTCACGGCGCGCGACTTCCAGTTCTATTACGACGTGATCATGGACGCCAAGAACATGACCTCGGTGTTTCGCGTGGGGCTCTCGCGCTTCGCGCGGCCCGAGTCTCCCGACAGCCTGACCCTCGTCGTGAAGGCGAAGGAGAAACACTGGATGAATTTCTGGGAGGCGGCGGGCCTCACCGCCTTCCCGGAGCATGCCTGGAAGGGCAAGAACTTCAACGACCTGCAATTCGACTTCCCCGTCGTGAGCGGCCCGTACGCGATGGATGAGGTCAAGCGCGAGCGCTACATCTCGCTCAAGCGCCGCTCCGACTGGTGGGGCCGCGCGAAGCGCTACAACCTCCACAAGTACAACTTCGCGCGCGTGAAGTACCGCTTCATGGAAGACCGCAACAAGGCCCTCGAGGCCTTCAAGAAGGGCCCGGACGAGGGCGGCTTCGATGCATATCCGGTGTACACCGCCGCGCTCTGGGCCGAGAAGACGGGGCCCGCGGACATTCCCGCCATCGCCGACGGCTGGGTCGCGCGCAAGTCCGTATACAACCGGGAACCGAAGGGCTTCCAGGGCTTCGCCATCAACCTGCGGCGCCCCGTCTTCCAGGACGTGCGCGTGCGCACGGCGCTCGCGCACCTGCTCAACCGCGAGCTGATGAACGACAAGCTGATGTACAACCAGTACTTCCTGCTGAACAACTATTACCCGGATCTTTATCCCGCCAACCGCAATCCCGACGCGCCGCTGATCAACTACGATCCCGAAAAGGCCCGCAAGCTCCTCGCCGAGGCGGGCTGGAAGCCCGGCCCGGACGGCGTGCTCGTCAAGGACGGGCGGCGGTTTTCGATCTCGTTCCTCACGCCCGCCACCGACCTGCGCCACTACAACGTCTACCTCGAGGACTTGAAGAAGGCCGGCATCGAGGCGAAGCTTGAGCAGATGTCCGCCTCCTCCGTGGGCAAGAAAGTGGACAACCACGACTTCGACCTGTATTGGGCGGCGTGGGGCGCGGGCCGCCTGCGCAATCCCGAAGAACAATGGAAGTCCTCCACCGCCGACGAGACCGCCTCCTACAACTTCCCCGGCCTGAAGGACAAGGAGGTCGACGCGCTCATCGCGGCGCAGAAGATCGAGGACGACCTCGGCAAGCGCAACGAGATCTTGAAAAAGCTCGACAAGCGGCTAACGGACCTTGCTCCCTACATCCTGCTTTGGCAGGCGGACAACACCCGGCTCCTGTATTGGAACCGCTTCGGAATGCCGAAACACGTGCTCGACAAGTTCGACCGCGAGGACGCCATCATCCCGTACTGGTTCGTCGACGCGGAAAAGGACCGCAAGGTCCACGCGAAGGAGAAGATGCCGGTCGACACGGGGGCCGTCCGCTACGCGGACTGAAGGCAAATGATGAAAAGAGGGAATGATGGAATGATGCGCCCGAACCCCTTGATAATGGGCTCCGGAACGCTTCGCACTCGCTCCCTGTTCGCTCATCATTTCATCATTCCATCGTTTTTCCTTCGCAGCCGATAGTGAAGTCCTACCTTCTTCGACGCCTCTTGCTCATGCTCCCGACGTTGCTCGGGATCTCGATCGCATGCTTCGCGCTCACGCAATTCGTGCCCGGTGGCCCGGTGGAGCAGGCCGTGGCGCGCATCCGGCAGGCCTCGGGCGAGAAGGGAATGGACGCCACCAAGTCGGTCTCGCCCGAGGAGATCGAGAACATCAAGCGCTACTACGGCTTCGATCGTCCCGTGCATGAGCGCTATTTCATCTGGCTGGGCAAGATCGCGCGCCTCGACATGGGCCGCTCCTATGCCTACGGCGAGCCCGCCTGGGACGTGATCGCCTCGAAGTTTCCCGTGAGCCTGTTCTTCGGCCTCACCTCGTTCCTGCTCTCGTACCTCGTGTGCATCCCGCTGGGGCTTTGGAAGGCGATGCGCCACCGCTCCGCCGCCGACACGGCGACCTCGGCGGCGCTCTTCGCCGGCTATGTGGTGCCGGGCTTCGCGCTCGGCGTGCTGCTGCTCACCTTCCTCGCGGGCGGAACATACCTCGACTGGTTCCCCATCTCGGGCATCGTCTCGGATGACTGGGAATCGTTCACCGCGTGGGGCAAGGCGACGGACTTCCTGTGGCACATGACGCTGCCGCTCACCTGCTACATGGCCGGGGAGTTCGCCTTCCTCACCTTGATGATGAAGAACGCCCTGCTCGAGGAGATGTCGAAGGACTACATGCGCACGGCGCTGCTGCAGGGGATGACATTCCGGCAGGCCGTGTGGCGGCACGCGCTGCGCAACGCGCTCGTTCCCTTGGCCACGCACGCCGGCGAAATTTTCACCGTGATGTTCGCGGGCGCGCTGCTGATCGAGAAGGTCTTCGACATCGACGGCATGGGCCTCCTCGTCTACAATTCGATCGAGAATCGCGACTACAACGTGGTGCTCGGCATCATCATGCTGTCGAGCTTCCTGGCCATGGTGGGTCGCCTTTTCAGCGACGCGCTGTACGTGTGGGCGGATCCGAGGATACGACTCAAATGATCTCCGACCTGACCCGAGGCCGCCTGCGGCGCTTCCGATCCATGCATCGGGCATGGTGGTCCTTGTGGGTCCTCACGGGCGTCTTCGTGCTTTCTCTCGGCAGCGAATTGATCTCGAACGATCGCCCCCTGCTTGTCGTTCATCAGGGATCGACGTACTTCCCGATCTTCAAGTTCCAGCCGGGATCGCGCTTCGGCCTGCCCTACGATACGCCCGCCGACTACCACGCGCTCGCGCATGACGCCGCGTTCCGCGCGAACGGCGGCGTGATCGTATTCCCGCCCGTCAAATGGGGCCCTTACCGGGCGGACCTCGACCGCGAAGGAAACCCCCCTCACCCGCCTTCACGGGAACATTGGCTGGGTACCGACGCTTCGGGTCGCGACGTCTTCTCGCGACTGCTGTACGGCTTCCGCCTCTGCATGGCCTTCGCGCTGCTGATCAGCGCCCTCGCCGCGGCGCTGGGCATTCTCGTCGGCGGATTGCAGGGATGGCTCGGCGGCAAGGCCGACATCCTGGGCCAGCGCTTCATCGAGATCTGGTCGGCGCTGCCGTTTCTTTACGTCGTAATTCTTCTGGGAGCTTTGTACGGGCGCAACTTCGCGCTGCTCGCCATCGTCGTGTCGCTGTTCTCCTGGATCGGGCTGTCGTACTACATGCGCGGCGAGTTCTTCCGCTTGCGCGACCTCAACTACGTGCGCGCGGCGCGGGCGCTCGGCATTCCGCCCTCGCGCATCTTCTTGCGCCACGTGCTTCCGAACGCGTTGACGCCCGTGGTGACGGTGCTTCCGTTCCTGCTCGTCTCCGGAATCTCGGCATTGACTTCGCTCGACTTCCTGGGCTTCGGCTTGCAGCCCCCCGCGCCTTCGTGGGGAGAATTGCTTCGGCAAGGGCTCGAAAACCTGCAAGCTCCATGGCTGGCGGTGACCTCCACTGCCGCGCTTTTCGTCACGTTGATGTTGGCCACCTTCGTGGGCGAAGGGCTTCGCGAGGCCTTCGACCCCAAGTCCGCCGCCCGGATCGAGTAAGGCTTCGAAAAAAGGGCATTTTGTATTTTTTGCCCAGTTTTTGGGAAATTTGGTTTATTTGCCCGGTTTTCATCCATCCCCGGATGAACTTTTAATCATAGCCTAAAGCCCCGATTCTTCACGATTTTCAAAGATTCCAAGCGGGAATTCGTGAGGCTCCCTAGATTAAACCTTGTCCCATTTCACGAACAGGAGTCACCATGAAAAAGGGTATGCTGGCGCTCGCCGCCATCGGCATTCTCGCCGTCACCGGCCAGGCGCAGGAAAACTACGCCACTTGGTCGAAGAACCGCAGCATCACGATCAACACCACCGCGACCGGCGGCGGCGCGAACGTCGCCGGTACCGTCACGAATTTCCCCGTCCTGGTCCGCCTCACCTCGGCGCAGTCCGACGTGTTCGCCAACGGCGGCGCCAAGGGCGCGAGCATCCGCTTCACCGCGGTTGACGGCACCACCCGCCTGGCCCACCAGCGCGAGCGCTGGGACTCGGCCGGTCAGGTCGCCGAGTTCTGGGTGAAGGTCCCCTCCGTGGCCGGCAACGCCACCACCACCATCAAGCTCTACTACGGCAAGGTCGGCGCGGCCGACAGCTCGAAGGGCTCCGCCGTGTTCGACACCGCCAACGGCTTCCGCGGCGTGTGGCACATGACCGCCGACTCGGTCACCACCGAGGCCGACGCCACCGTGAACGCCCTCACCCTGACCGCCTCCGACACGCCGCCGACGGACACCATCGGCGCGATCGGCAAGGCGCGCGTCTTCGCCGGCGTCCCCGGCGCCGCCGCGACCCGCCAGTACTTCGTCGGCCTGAACACGATGGACAACCCGGCCGTGGACGGAACGACGAACCTGCCGCACACGGTGTCCGCCTGGGCCTACGCCCGCACCATCGTCGCGACCAACAACCGCGGCAACTCCATCTTCAACAAGGGTGACAACCAGTACTGCCTCCAGATCTACGGCGGCAACGGCGCCACGGTTAAGAAGTGGGAGAGCGCGGTCTACACGAGCACCTGGAGGCAGACGCCTTCCAATCAGGTGGCCGTCGCGGGCGCGTGGTACTTCATCACCGGCACTTGGTCCGGTGGCGATGACAATACCACGGGCACCGGCCAGATCTACGTGAACGGCGTGCTCGACAGCACCCTCTCGCTGGACATCGGCACCGACAACCCGACCCGCACCTACAACCTCTTCGTGGGCGCGAACCCCAACTCCAACTCGGCCACCACGGCTCCGGGCACGACCTCGTCGCTGCTGGCGAACACGTCGGCCAACCCGCGCTTCTGGAACGGCTACCTCGACGAGATCACCTTCTCCCGCACGGTGCGCAACGCCGACTGGGTCAAGCTGAACTACGAGACGCAGAAGGCCGGCGCGACCGCGGTCACCGTCGGCAGCGTGGTGGGCATTTCGTCGGGCACCCCCGACTGGAGCCCCAGCTTCCTGATCCGCAACGCCGGTTCCGGCTTCGTGTTCACCGTCCCGGGCGCGGGCCGCGTCACGGTCCTCGACATCAAGGGCCGCGAAGTCTGGTCGCACACGTCGGCCCAGCCGGCTGACGTCTCCTGGAACGGCCTCGGCGCCAACGGCGCCCGCCTCTCGGGCGCCTTCGTGGCGCGCGTGACGGCGCGCGTGAACGGCGTGGAGACCACCGTCGCCCAGCGCTCGTTCTCGATCGTCAAGTAACCCGGATCCTTCCGGAAACGAAAGAGGCGGCCCTTTGGGGCCGCCTCTTTTTTTATGGTCGCCTTTTTATTGCCCGCCATTGAAATGTCGCCCGACGTTCGGGGGCTTTCGAATTAAAGCCAACCCAACAGAGCCGGAAGCTCGCGCAATCCCTTCACCGTCGCGATGGGCTTTCTCCCGTCGAACGCGCCGTCGCCATGATCCACCGCGACGAAAGGAATTCCCGCCGACTCCGCCGCGTTGATGTCCTGCAATGCATCGCCCACGTACAATGCCTCTGTTGACAGCAAACCGTGACGCGCCGGCAACACGGCCAGATGCTCCGACTTGAGCGGCGGCGAGCCGTGCACTTCGCGAAAGAATCGCCGCAGCCCGAAGCGTTCCACCGTGCCGTCCACCACCTCCTGCGGCGTGCCCGTCACCACCGTCAGCGGCATCCCGCGCCGTCCGGCTTCCTCGAGAAAACCTTCCGCCCCGGGCATGAGCGTCATGCGCGGCCGCAACCGGATGTCCTCCTCGGCAAAGCGCTCCAGCACGCGCGCTTGCGCATCGACAGAAAGTTCACGGCCGCCCGAAAGCGCCTTGTACATCAGCGGCAGCGCCCGAGCCCGCGAGAGGCCCGCATACAACAGCTGCTGCTCGCGCACCGCGGCCCGCGTGAATCCGAATTCGGCGAGCGCATGGCAATAGGCGTCGAGCTTGAGCGCCATCGAGTCCATCACGACGCCGTCGAAGTCGAGGAAGATGTGGCGGGGGATGGGGGTGATCATTCCGGGTTTTTTCTTCGCCGGTTCGGGATTCTTCGAGGGCGAAGCTTTGGAGAATTTGGGTTCGGGAGAAGGCCGCCGCTACAGGATCTTCCGTACGGCCATGACGAACAAGACCGGACCAAACAGGAGAACGACGAGGAGACCCGGGATCAGAGGAACCCCGAGGAATAAATCCGCCAGAATGAGGGCCAGCAGCCCGAGCAAAAGTCCAATGGCTCCGAGGACCGCGTCCAAAAGCGTTCCCACCCACCCGGTTCCTTTCGTCGAAGAACCGGGCCTCGTCACGTAGCCAGTGAAAATGCCTATCAGGGCGGCGATCAAGACCAAGGCCAGAAAATACAGGTGAAACGGCGGAGCTCCATCGTGCCAACCGGCCATGATTCCCTCCTAGTTCCGCGTCAAGCGAGCGATGATTTGCGAATGCGCGGGAAAGAGTCGTTGCAGGTTCATGCGAGAAGCCATCTCGAAGATCTCGAAACGGAACCCCGGCGCCACGGCGCAGCTCACCAGCGCGAAGTCTTTCTTGGAGTCTGCCCCGGCGGAGGCCGGGGCGACTTCGGCCGCGAACCACGTGCCAGGCTCGATGGCCAGCGACAAGAGCTCGCCCGGGCCCCGGCCCAGGCTTCGCACGCGATAGTCCCCCGAGGAGTTTATCTCATGGATGTGAAGCGACCCTCCCTCGTGGAAATACCACAGCTCGGGATAGGCGATGCGGTGGAAGGCGGAGAAGTCCTCGCCTTCCAGGAGATAATGGATCGACGTGACGGCGGAGGTGTAGCCTTCGCCCGCGGGTGCGACTTCGAAGGCGGAACGGTAGATTTCCGCGTAGTGGCCGCCCTCGGGATGCGGCACGAGGCCGAGGCGGGAGATCCAGTCGCGAGAGGTCATGCGGCGAGGAAATAGAAATCTCTACCCCGCGCCCTCACACATGCGTCTGCGACCCCAGCTCGGGGAACAGCGACTGGTGCCAGTAGGGATAGATCTTCGGCCGCGCGCTGGCGGCGTCAAGCTTGGCCACCTGCTCCGGCGTCAGCGCCCAGCCCGTCGCGCCCAGGTTGTCGCGCAGCTGCTGCTCGGTGCGCGCCCCGACGATTACGGTCGAAACCGTGGGCCGGCGGAGCAGCCAGTTCAGCGCCACCTGCGGAACCGTCTTGCCCGTCTCCTCCGCCACAGCAATGAGCGCGTCCACCACGTTGAAGAGATATTCCTCATCAACCGCGGGGCCGTTGTCCACGACGAGTTGGCTGTTCAGGCGGCTGGTCTCGGGCCTCGGCGCACCGCGGCGCAGCTTGCCCGTCAAGCGGCCCCAACCCAGCGGGCTCCACACCACGGCGCCCACGCCTTGGTCGATGCCCAGCGGCATCAATTCCCACTCGTACTCGCGGCCCACCAGCGAGTAGTAGGTCTGATTCGCCACGAAGCGGCTGAGGCCATGCGCGTCGGAGAAGGCCAGGGCCTTCATCAGCGCCCAGCCCGAATAGTTGGAGCAACCGATGTAAAGGATCTTGCCCGTGCGGACGAGGTCGTCGAGCGCGCGCATCGCCTCGTCGGTCGGCGTGTGCGCGTCGAAGCCATGCAGCTGGTAGAGGTCGATGTAGTCGGTGCCCAAGCGCTTGAGGCTTGCCTCCACCGCGCGGATGATGTGCGCGCGCGAGGACCCGACATCGTTGAGACCCTTGCCGCGGCGGAAAGGTCCCTTGGTCGAAATGATGGCTTGGTCACGGCGGCCCTTGAGGGCGGCGCCCAGGATCTCCTCCGCCGCGCCGCCCGAGTAGCCGTCGGCGCTGTCGAACATCGTGACGCCGTGCTCGAGGCAGATGTCGACGAGGCGTGTCGCGCCCTTCGCGTCGGTGTCGCCCCATTGCGAGAAGAACGCGCCGCCGCCGCCGAAGGTGCCGGTGCCGAGGGTGAGTTCAGGGACGCGAAGGCCCGAGCGGCCGAGTGGACGATGTTCCATGATGTTCTCCTTTGCCTAAAATCCCTGAAGGAAACCTAAAGAAAAAGGGGACGCGTCTCCGCGTCCCCTTCAAACTCCTTGACCGGCACCTCCCCCCTCTGGGGGGTTCGGGGGGTGCTTGTAATTACTCCGCCGAATCCGCGAGCACCACGCCCTGGTCGCGGGCGAACTCGAAGAAGCCGCCGCCGATGCGGAAGCGATGCTCCTTCTTTTCGGCGATCACGCGCGCCTCGCCGGCCTTGAGGGCCGCGAGGAGGGGCATGTGGCCCTTGAGCACCTCGAAGCCGCCATCGGCACCCGGCAAGGCAACGCTCTCGGCCTCGCCGTCGAAGACGGTCTTCTCGGGAGTGAGGATCCGGATCTTCACGGCTTAGCCCGCCGCCTTGATCTTCGCGGCCTTGGCGACCGCCTCTTCGATGGAGCCCACCATGTAGAAGGCGTCCTCGGGCAGGTCGTCGTGCTTGCCCTCGAGGATTTCCTTGAAGGAGCGGACGGTGTCGGCCAGCTGCACGAACTTGCCCGGGATGTTGGTGAACACCTCGGCCACGTGGAAGGGCTGCGACAGGAACTTCTGCACGCGGCGCGCGCGGTTCACCGTGCGGCGGTCGTCCTCGGAGAGCTCGTCCATGCCCAGGATGGCGATGATGTCCTGCAGCTCCTTGTAGCGCTGCAGCAGCGACTGCACGCCGCGGGCCGTGTTGTAGTGCTCGTCGCCCACAACCTGCGGGTCGAGGACACGCGAGGTGGAGTCGAGCGGATCCACGGCCGGGTAGATGCCCAGCTCGGAGATGGCGCGCGAAAGGTTGGTGGTCGCGTCGAGGTGAGCGAAGGTCGTCGCCGGCGCCGGATCGGTGTAGTCGTCGGCGGGCACGTAAATCGCCTGAATCGAGGTGATCGAGCCGTTCAGCGTCGAGGTGATGCGCTCCTGCAGGTCGCCCATCTCCGTGCCGAGCGTGGGCTGGTAGCCCACGGCGGAGGGGATGCGGCCGAGAAGGGCGGACACCTCGGAACCGGCCTGCGTGAAGCGGAACATGTTGTCCACGAACAGCAGCACGTCCTGGTTCTTGTCGTCGCGGAAGTACTCGGCGATGGTGAGGGCCGAGAGGGCCACGCGGGCGCGGGCTCCGGGCGGCTCGTTCATCTGGCCGTACACGAGGCAGGTCTTGTCGAGAACGCCCGACTCCTTCATTTCGCCGTAGAGGGCCGTGCCCTCGCGGGTGCGCTCGCCCACGCCGGCGAACACGGAGTAACCGCCGTGGTTCTTGGCGATGTTGTTGATGAGCTCCATGATGATCACGGTCTTGCCCACGCCGGCGCCGCCGAAGAGGCCGATCTTGCCGCCCTTGGAGTAGGGGGCCAGGAGGTCGACGACCTTGATGCCGGTGACCAGCACCTCGGCGCGCGTGCTCTGGTTCGTGAACTTGGGCGGGGCCTTGTGGATCGAGTCGTAACGGTCGGCCTTGACCGGGCCCGCGTCGTCGATGGCGTCGCCGGTCACGTTCAGGATGCGGCCCAGCGTGCCTTCGCCCACGGGCACCGAGATCGGCTTGCCGGTGTTGAACACCTTCGCGCCGCGGACGAGGCCGTCGGTGGTGTCCATCGAGATGGCGCGGACCTGGTTGTCGCCGAGGTGCAGCGCGACCTCGAGCACCAGGTTGTTTTCCTTGCCGCCCTCGATGAAGGCGTTGGTCGTGGTGAGCGCCGTGTTCAGCGGCGGCAGCTCCGCACCCTCGAAGCTGACGTCCACGACGGGGCCCATGACGGCGGTGATGGTTCCAAAGTTTTTGTTCGACATAATGCTCTCCATTATCCCTTGAGCGCTTCGGCGCCCGAGACGATCTCGATCAGTTCGCGCGTGATCGCCGCCTGGCGCGCGCGGTTCATGGTCAGGCTCATCGAGCCGATGAGGTCCTTCGTGTTCTTGGTCGCGTTGTCCATCGCGGTCATGCGCGCGCTGTGCTCGCCCACCGCGTTCTCCAGCAGCGCGCGGAACACCTGCACGGTGACCAGGCGGGGCAGGAGGCTCTCGAGGAGAGTCTTCTCGTCCGGCTCGAAGAGGTAGACGTCGCGATACTGTCCGGCCGGTGCGGCGGAAGCCGTCGAGGCGGAAGGAGCGAGCGGCAGCAGCGGCACGAAGACCGGCGTCTGCGAGATCACGCTGTTGAAGCGGTTGTAGACCAGCACCACCTTGTCGACCTTGCCGTCGAGGAAGTCGCGCGTCAGGGACTGCGCGATGGCCTCGGCGTTGGCGTGGGTGGGAACGTTGGTGGCCTCGAACGACACGACGTCGAGACGCTCCGAGCGCGCGACGAACTCGCGGGCGCGGCGGCCCACGCCGAGGGCTTCGGTCGGCACCGAATCAGCAGGACGGCGGGCGAAGGTGCGCAGCAGGCCGTTGTTGAACGCGCCGGCGAGGCCGCGATCGGAGGACACGACCACATAGCGGACGCGCTTCACGTCGCGAACCTGCAGCAGCGGATGCTCCGGCGACTCCAGCGCGCCGAGCACGCGGGAGACGGCCTCCTCCATGCCTTGGGCATAGGGCTTGGCGCGGGTATAGGCGTCCTGCGCGCGCTTCAGCTTCGCCGCGGAGACCATCTTCATGGCCGCCGTGATCTTGCTGGTGTTCTTCAGCGCCTTGATGCGGAGGCGCAGTTCCTTGATGCCGGCCATCGGTCTTCTATGCCCTTACGCCTGCACCGAGAATTGCTTGCCGAACTCCGCCAGCGCGGCCTTGAGGCGGCCGAGGAGGTCGTCGTCCATTTTCTTCTTGTCTTCGATCTCGTCGAGCAGGCCGCCGTGGCGGAGCTCGATGTACTGCAGCAGCTCGGCCTCGTAGCGGCTGATCTGCGCGACCGGAATCTCGTCGGTGAAGCCCTGGCTGCCGGCGAACACCACGACGATGGTCTTGGCGATGCGGTACGGCTGGTACTGGCCCTGGCGCAGGAGGCGGGTGAGGCGCTCGCCGCGCGCGAGCTGGCGCTGCGTGGCCTTGTCGAGGTCGGAGGCGAACTGGGCGAAGGCCGCGAGCTCGCGGTACTGCGCCAGCGTGAGGCGCAGCACGCCGGCCACCTGCTTGGTGGCCTTGATCTGGGCGTCGCCGCCCACGCGCGACACCGAGAGGCCCACGTCCACGGCGGGACGCTGGCCCGCCGCGAACATGCCCGCGTCGAGGAAGATCTGGCCGTCGGTGATGGAGATCACGTTGGTCGGGATGTAGGCCGAAACGTCGCCCGCCTGCGTCTCGATGATGGGCAGCGCGGTGAGCGAGCCCCCGCCCTCGGCGGCCGACAGTTTGGCGGCGCGCTCGAGGAGGCGGGAGTGGATGTAGAACACGTCGCCGGGGTACGCCTCGCGGCCGGGCGGGCGGCGGAGCAGCAGCGACAGCTGGCGGTAGGCCTGGGCCTGCTTGGTGAGGTCATCGTACACCAGCAGCGCGTGGCCGCCGTTGAACATGAAGTACTCGCCCATGGTCACGCCGCAGTAGGGCGCGAGGTACTGGAGCGGGGCGGAGTCGGAGGCGTTCGCGGCCACCACGCAGGTGTACTCCATCGCGCCGGCCGCGCGAAGCTTCTCCACCACCATGGCGATGGTGCTCTGCTTCTGGCCGATGCCGACGTAGATGCACTTGACGCCCTTGCCCTTCTGGTTGATGATCGTGTCGATCGCGATCGCGGTCTTGCCGGTCTTGCGGTCGCCGATGATCAGCTCGCGCTGGCCGCGGCCGATGGGGATCATGGTGTCGATGGCCTTGATGCCCGTCTCCAGCGGCTCGTGCACGTTCTGGCGGCGGATGATGCCGGGGGCCTTCAGCTCGATGGGGCGGGTCTGGCTGCGGTCGAGCGCCGGGCCGCCGTCGATCGGCTCGCCCAGGGCGTTGATCACGCGGCCGAGGATTCCCTCGCCCACGGGGACCGAGGCAATCTTCTTGGTGCGGGTGACCTTGTCGCCCTCGCGCGCCGAGGAGGCGTCGCCGAGGAGCGCAATGCCCACGCTGTCTTCTTCAAGGTTCAGCACGAGGCCGGAGATGACGCCCTTGGCGCCGTGCACTTCGACCAGCTCGCCGGCCATGACCTCGCTGAGGCCGTGCACGCGGGCGATGCCGTCGCCGACCTGCAGCACCGTGCCGGTCTCGTAGCGGTCGGCGGCGAGGTCGAGGGACTCCAGCTGGCTCTTGAGCAGGCTGCTGATTTCGTCGGGTTTGATCTGGGTGGCCATGATGCTTGTGCTTCCTTTTTCTTTCGCTGTGCGCTAAGCCATGACGAGGCGGCGATGCGCCTCCTCAAGCTGGTGGCGCAGGCTGGTATCGGTGACGAGGCCTTCTTCCTCGACGCGGAAGCCCGCGATGAGGGAGGCGTCCACCTCGTTCTGGAGCAGGTAGGTGCTGCCGGGGGCGCGCGCCGCGAGGCCCTTGGCCAGGCTTTCGAGCTGTTCGGGAGTCATGGGAACGGCGCTGGTCACCTGGGCGCGGCGAATCTTGCGAGCCGCCTCCTCAAGACGAAGCCAGCTTTCCACGATCTCGGGGAGAAGGGCCAGGCGGCCCTTGACTTCAAGGAGCTTGAGAAGGCGCTTCACCGGCTCGGAAGCCTTGTCGGCCACGGGCTTCAGCAGCAACGCGCGCTTCTCGCCCGAAAGGCCGGGAAGATTCAGCGCGCGGCCGAACGCGGGAACCTTCGCGAAGGCCTCGCGCAGCGCCTCGAGTTCCTCGCGCACCTGCGCCGTCTCGTTGCGCGCGGCGGCGAACTCGAGGAAGGTCCTCGCGTACACCCTTGCCGCCTTGGAGATGCCCCGTGCCATGCTTCCGTGTTCCTTGTCTGTTCTCTTAGGCCTTGGGCGCCGTCTCGCGGATCAGCTGATCCACCAGGGCCCGGTTCTTGGCGTCGTCGAGGTTCTGGCGCAGCAGCTTCTCGGCCACCTGGATCGAAAGATCCGCGGTGGTCTTGCGAAGCTGGGCGATCGCGGCCTGCGTCTGCGCCTCGATCTCCTGCTGGGCCGACGCGATGATGCGACGCTTCTCGTCCTGCGCGGCCGACTCGAGGCTCTTGCGGAGCGCGTCGCCGGCTTCGCGGGCGGACTGGACGATGCGGGTCGCCTCGGCGCGCGCCTCGGCGAGCGACTTCGCCTGCTCCTCGGCCAACCGGGCGTTCTCAGCCTGGATGTTCGCGGCTTGGTCGAGGCTCTCGCGGACCGACTTCTCGCGCGTGTCGAGCGCGTCGAGGATCGGGCCCCAGGCGAAGCGCTTGAGCAGCAGCAGCAGGACGACGAAGACAATCAGCGCCCAGATCCCGACACCGGGATCGAAGCGCAGCAGCGGGGAACCTTCCTCCGCGGCATGGCCTTCGGCCGCGGCGTTCGCCGCGCCGGCCAGGCCCGTCAGGAGGACGGTCAGGGACGCAAGCGTCCCCTTCAGGAATCGGTTCATGTCGAATTCCCTCTTAATCCGCGGAGCGGATTACTTGCCCATCGCAAGGAAGCTGATCACGCAAGCGAACAGCGCGACGCCTTCGACGAACGCCGCGGCGATCAGCATGGTCGTGCGGATGTTGCCGGCGGCTTCGGGCTGGCGGGCGATGCCCTCGAGGGCCGAGCCGGCCAGGCGGCCGATGCCGAGGCCCGCGCCGATGGCGGCGAGGCCGGCGCCGATGCCGGCGGAAAGCGATCCGAGAGTGCCGAGGTTTTCGAGTGCCATGATATGCTCCTAGATGGGGAGTTTGGGGTTACGATCAGTGCTCTTGATGCACCGCCTGCCCGATGAACAGGCTGGCGAGCAAGGTGAAGATGTAGGCCTGGAGGAAGGCCACCAGGATCTCGATCAGGTAGATGAACAGCGTGAACGGGATCATCGGGGCCGCGGCGAAGTGCGACTTGAACACGATGATGAGGCCGAGCAGCGAGAAGATCAGCGCGTGGCCGGCGACCATGTTCGCGAAGAGACGCAGCGCGAGGGCCACGGTCTTGGTGACCAGGCCGACCAGCTCGATGGGCACGATCAGCGGCAGCAGCCACCACGGCACGCCGCCCGGAATCAGGCCGAGGAAGTAATGGCCCGGGCCGTTCGCGCGCATGCCCGCCGCATTGAACAACACGAAGACGAGAATGGCGAAGGCGGCGGTGAAGTTGATGTTCGACGTCGCCGTGGCGAAGCCGGGGATGAGGCCGACCACGTTCAACGTCAGGAAGAAGAAGAAGATCGTGAGGAAGAAGGGCATCCACTTGCGGGTGTGCTTCTCGCCCAAGTTGGGCTTCACCACCTCGTCGCGGATGAACACCACGAAGGCCTCGACCATGTGCGCGAAGCGGCCCTTGGGAGCCGGGGTGCCGGGCTTGCGCTTCGCCGAGGGGATCACCAGCAGCAACAGAAGCGCCGCGGCGATGAACATCATGATGACATGCACCGAGGGCGTCATGTCCACGCCGAAAACGCGCCAGGTCGGCAGCTCGATCCCGGAAAGGCCCGGGATGGGGTGCCAGGTCTTGCTGTTGACGATGTGGTGGATGACGAATTCGCCGAGGTCCGCGGCGCGGGCCGAAGCCCCCGCGAACAGGAGGGCGATGACGGGAAGGATCCGGAAGGCCTTCATTTGGCGAACACCTCGGGATTGCGCATCAGGTGGCGAACCTCCACGGCCTGGAACACCACGTAGGCGCCGAGGGCCGAGAAGACGAAGGAGTAGAGGGCGGGACCCGCCTCGACGAGGCGGATGACGCAGAACATGACCGCCGAGACGAGCACCAGGCGGAGAAGCATCGAGATGAGGATGCGCTGCGCCGGGTCGTTGCGGAGGGGAAGCTTGAGGACGCCCACCGCGGCCAGCGCGTTCAGCGCCATCAGCACGACCCCGGCGGCGGCGGCACCGGCATGCAGGCCCGCCCAGAAAACGGCGGTCACGGCCAGCCCGGCGCAGAGCGCCAAGGTCGCGATACCGAGCGTTTTCGCAAAGTTTGTGAAGGTCGCCACGTTTTTCCGGGGAAGCGCGGCCGGATGCATCCGGCCACCGTTGGAACGGGCCGCAATAGTAGTAAGGACCGCGCTGAACTCAAAGAGAAAAACACCCCTAAATCGAGATTCGATGGCCTGTTCGGGGCTGTCTCGGAGCTTCCTTATCGTCGAAAGGTCAAATGGGATTTTTCGGCGACCAAGGCCGCCATTTTGTCAGGATTTTTTGCCGGAATCGGGGTCGAGTTGCTTCACCGCCCGATAGACGGCGAACCCCGCCGACGCGATGCCCAGCGCCGCCCCGACCAGGGTGCCCCAAGGCTCGAAACCCCAGCTCGCTCCCGCCCAATGCCCCAAGACCGTGCCCCCCACCACGCTGACCGCGAGCGTTGCCCCCAACCCCAGGAGGCCGGACATTTCAGGGGTGATCTTCGGGGTCGTCGGCATGTTCGCGTCAACCTCGGGGCTATTCTCTCGCCGCCTCCATCACGCAGGCGCCCTGGAACAGCGCGCCCTCCTGCACCGCCAGCTCGCGCGCATGCAGGTCGCCGCGCAGCACCGACTTCTCCTCGAGCACCAGCTTTTCCTGCACGCGGATGTTGCCGATCAGGCGCCCGGCCAGCGCGGCTCCCCGCGCGATCACGTCGCCCTCGATGCTGCCGGTCACGCTGAGGACGAGGGTTCCGCCCACCGTCACCGCGCCCTTCACCGCGCCTTCGACGCGGAGATCGTGCTCCACGGACATGTCGCCGGTGATGCGGGTGCCCTCGCCGATGAAGGTCATGCTGGTGGCTGCGTGCTTGGACATGGGAAACTCCCGGCTTTCGAGATCAAAATCTTGCGGCGGATCTTGGTTGTCGGTTGTCAGTTGTCGGAAAAAGCGCTTCGCTCTTGCTGACAACCGACAACGGACAACCCCGGCTCTTCGTCTTTACTCTAAGTACGTCATCGGATCCACCGGCCTGCCCTTGAAGATAATCTCGAAGTGCAGGTGCGGGCCCAAACTCCGGCCCGTATTGCCCACCACGCCCAACGGGTCGCCCTTGCCCAGCTGGTCCCCGGGCTTCACGAAGGTCCGCGACAGGTGGCCATAGATCGTTTCCACGTCGAAATCGTGATTGACCCGCACATACCGGCCGAGGTCGCTGTCCCAGCCCTGCTCGGTGACCGTGCCCCGGGCCGCGCTGACGACCACGGCGTTTTCTTCGGCCATGATGTCGATGCCGTCGTGGCGGGGCTCCGCGGCGCTCCCGGTCGAAAACCGCTGCGTGATGATGCCCGTGACCGGCCAGATGTTGGGCCGCCGCTCCCGCGACAGCGTCGCGTCGCGTCCCTCGAGCCGGCGGTTGATGTTCTGCAGGTTCTCGAGCCAGGCCTCGGACGTGGCCTGCGTCCCCGCCGCCCCCACGGACCCCGTTCCGCCCCCATCCGACGAGGCGGGCGCGAGGAAGGCCTGCAGGATCTGGCGGATGGCGCGCTCCTTGTCGGACACCGCCGCCAGTTCTTCCTCCAGCTGGCCCAGCTTGTGCTGCCGGGCGATCAGCTCCTGGTTGCGGCGGGCGAGGTGGTCGGCCATCAGCACCTTGCCCTGGATCTGGGCCAGCTTCACGGCGCCGAAGCCGGCGGCGAAAAGGGCGATCACGTTGGCGTAGAAAAGGAACTCGAAGAAGGGCCGCCGCAGCCGGAACGTCCACGCCTCGCCCGAGCCCTCGGGAAGGATCTGGATGGTGATGAAGCGCTTGCGGCGAGCCATGGAAGAGAATTACGAATTACGAGTTACGAATTGGAGGGGGACTTCCCTGGAAACGGGGCCGGAAAATTCTCGCCAATTCGTCCAATCATCCTTCAAACAACCGTCCCCGTCTGCGCTCAATTCGTAACTCGTAATTCGTAATTGAACGAGACTTCGCCCGCGAAGAATCACCCCTGTTTTCCCCGCCGCAACAGCTCCATCAAATTATTCAGGTCGTCACGATTGACGTAGCGAAATTCCACGACGCCCTTGCGGGTGCCGCCGCGCAGGGCGGCGCGCATGCCCGTGAGCGCGCGCATTTCGTCGAGGAAGGCGCGCGTGTCGGCGTCGTGGATGCGGGCGGGACGCGCGGGGCGCGCCGCCCGTTCCGCCTCGCGCACGCTCAGCGACGACTCGAGCAGGGCGCGCGCGCGCTTCACCTGCTCGGCTCCGGAGAAGGCCAGCAGCGCGCGGCCGTGGCCGGCGGTGAGCTTGCCCTCCTGCAGCCAGGCGCGCAC
>DATAHJ010000141.1:0-5076 GCA_036263275.1 Fibrobacteria bacterium
CTGCCGGAGGGGTGGCCGGTCCTGGAATGGCCCCGTGACAACCCGTATTCTTCGGCGAAGGCCGTGTTGGGGCGCCGCCTGTTTTTCGAAAGCGCCCTGAGCGTTGATAGCTCGTTAAGTTGCGCCGCGTGTCACATTCCGACTGCGGCCTTCACGACGCGGGGGCGTACCTTCAGCTTTGGCGTGACCGGGAAAGAACTGGATCGCAATACGCCCTCGCTGGCGAACGTGGGTTTCGCGAAGTCCCTTACGTTCGACGGCGGATTTTCGTCCCTCGAAGCGCAGGTCCTTGCGCCCCTGTATGCGAAGGATGAGATGGGGATGACGGCCGAGGAGATCGAATCGCGCCTGGCCGGCGACTCCCTGTACGTTCGCCTCTACCGGCAGGCCTACGGAAACGCGCCGATCCGGATCGACGGCGTCGCCCAGGCGCTGGCGACTTACCTGCGCCTGGTGGTGAGCTACCGCTCTCCGTGGGACCGCTGGAAGGCCGGAGACTCGACCGCCCTTTCAGCGGCCGCCAGAAGAGGTGAAGCGATTTTCACCGGGAAGAAAGGGAGCTGCGCGATTTGCCATGTTCCCCCGCTTTTCACCGACGGGAGCTTTCACAACGTCGGGCTGGACAGCGTCATCCACGACATCGGACGCATGCGGATTACGGGTCTGGAGGCGGACAAAGGTCGCTTCAAAACCCCGTCGCTCCGCAACATAGAGCATACCGGCCCGTATATGCACGACGGAAGCGTGGCCACCTTGTGGGAAGCCGTCGAGCATTTCAACGCCGGCGGCGTCGTCCACGCGGGAACCGACACCCTCATACGCCCTCTCGGGCTGACGCCGGAGGAGGTTTCGGACCTGCTGAAGTTTTTAGACGCGCTTTCGGATTCAGCGTTTTTTCAGCAGCCCGAGACCTTGCCAAAAAACAAGGTCCATGGCCGCTTTAGGGCGCTTTAGCCTCTTTTTTCCGCTTTCACGTTACAACGCGGATTAAAACCCAGAAAACCCTTGCGCCCGGCCCGGGCACGCCCTAGCTTAATCCTACCCTCGATTAGTGTCCGTTGCGCGGGTAATAACGGCCTAATCCTCAGCGGCGGTCTGCGGTGGCGAAAGCATACTGCGGGCCGCCGCCCCCACAAACACGAAGGGCGATCCTGATGGATCGCCCTTCTTCATTTCCACCGTCTTGGATTGCTTACTTGCGTTTCGCTTTTTCCCTCTCGATCACGCCCGCGAAGTATTCGAAGGAACGATCCTCGGCCAGGCGGCCATTGATGAAGACGGTCGGCGTGCCCTGCACTCCCACTTGCTGCCCCAGTTCCATGTCGGCTTCAAGCAGGTCGTTGACCTGCGCCGTCAGCGGCATCTCGCGCCGGAACTTCGCCATGTCGAGGCCCAGCGAATTCGCGACGGCCAGGTACAGGCTGTCGCTCAGGTTGCGGAAATGGGGAGACGTCGCCGAGCGGAACTCGAAGAAGTGCCCCTGCTTGCCCGCCGCGATGGCCGCCGCCGCGGCCGCGCGGGCCTGCGGATGGATCGAAAGCGGGAAGTGCTTGTACACCAGCCGCACGTCGTTGGGATAGGCCTTCGCCACCGCGTCGAGCGTCGGCACCAGCTGCGCGCAGTACGGGCACTGCAGGTCCGAGAACTCCACGATGGTCACGAGCGCCTTCTCGGGACCCTTGGTGAAGCTGGTCCCCACCGGAATATCCTTGGGCGCGGTGTCCGCCGGCGGACGCCAGCCCACGCGCAGCGCCACGAATTCGCTCTGGCTCTGCATCGTGTGCAGGATGGCGAGGATGCTGTCCTGGCGGGCCTCGACGGCGCGCAGGCGCGCGTCGCTCGTGGAAGAGCAGGCGTTCATCGAAAGCGAGGCCCCGAGCGAGAGCGCGGCGGCGAGCAGGAGTTTGGCGGGGCGGATCATGGTGTCTCCGGGGTGCGATGAAAGTCAAAAACGGAACGGAACGAAAAGATCAAGACAAATGCGGGGGGCGTCTGCGTAAAGTACGATGTTCGAGGGGCTTCGCCTTCAATCGCCTCCCGCCGCCGCGCGGTCGAGGAGAAGAACCGCGTTCGGGTGACCCTTCATCGCCAGGGTCACGGGCAGGGATTCATCGCCCGCGCGCAGGCGGCGGATCATCTCCGCCTTGCCTGCGCCCAGCGCGACGAGAAGGAGCGTACGCGCGGCGCGAATGGGCTTCAGGCCCAGCGTGACGCGGCGCGGCGGCGGCTTCGGGGAATCGGTGACATCGAGCACGTCCGAATCGAAGTCACGCAGCGAATCCTTGCCGGGGAAGAGCGAGGCGGTGTGCCCGTCCTCCCCCATCCCCAGAAACACCTGGTCGAACAGGACGGGCCCGCCTTTGAACTCCGCGTTCAAAAGCATTTCGTACTCCGCCGCGTTGCGGACGTGGTGCGACTTCTGATCGCCCAGTCCTGCGGGCACGAGCAAGTCCTCCACGCAGGATTTCCAGTTGCAGGCGGGATCTTCGAACGGAACGTCGCGCTCGTCGACTTCGAAAAATCGGTAAGTACTGCCCGCCCCTACCCTACGGCGCACTTCGGGAGCCCAATGACGAAAGAGCGTGGCGAAGGTGGTGCCGCCAGAGACGGCCACGCGCGGGCCGTCGACGTACTCCACCGAAGCGGCGGCGAGAGACTCGAGCGAATCGAAGACGCGAACCTGCATGCGGCTCACCGCAGCGCGGAGAAGATCTCTTCCATGGCCTTCAGCGACGCCTCGGCCGGCGACAGGCTCGGGAATCTTTCATGCGCGTAGTTCACGCCCGAGGAGCTGTTCAGCAGGTGCAGGTTCGGGTCTCCCCCGCCATTCCGGATGGCGCGGATCACCTCGCCGGCGTCTCCACCTTGCCCGATCCCGCCCACCGAAATGCCGGGGATGAGCATCGGGATTTCGTTCCCGAGTCCACGCCAGAAGGCCACCAGCGATTCCAGCTCCGCGGGAGCCGTCGCGCCCACAACGGCGCCCAAGTCACCCTTGTCCCATGCCGCCACCTTTTCCGCGACCACGCGGTACAGCGGCAGGCGGCGGCCCTCGCCCAAGTCCACGGTCAGTTCCTGAAAATCGCGCGCGCCGGGATTGGACGTGCGCACCAGCACATAGGCTCCGCGCCCGCCGGTGGTCTTCTCCTGGAAGGGGCCGACCGAATCGGATCCCATGTAGGGCGCGACGGTGACCGCGTCCGCGGCGAAGGTCGTGAAGGCGGCTTCGGCATACGCGCCTGAGGACGTGCTGATGTCGCCGCGCTTGGCGTCGAGGATGACGAGGATACCGGCGTCACGATATTCGCGGATCATGGCCTCAAGCACTTTCAGCGCGTCGAGACCCAAAGCCTCGAAGTAAGCGCTGTTCGGTTTCACGGCGGCGGGAAACAGGCTGCGCTTGGCCATGGCCTCGAGCAGGTCGGCGTAGAAGCGCCGCACGCGGTCGGCGGGCTTTCCCTCGATCTTCACGGGCAGCCGCTTGAGGACGGGGTCAAGCCCCACGCACAGGGTGTTTCCCGTCTTGCGGGTCCGGTCGAGAAGCCGTTGGCGGTAGGTCGGAGAGGCTTGAGTCACAAGGGGCAAAGGTAGCAGTCGCCAACAGCTTACAGCGCACAGCTTACAGCTTAATCAGCCCAAAAAGCTTAAAAACAGGCACGTCCTATCCCATCTAGGCTGTAAGCCGTAAGCTGTCCGCTGTGAGCTGATCTCGGTATCCCTATTGTCCCTACCAGTTTAATATGGTATATTTGCTTCCGTGAAGGTATCCTCGAAAACACTCTACACCTTCCAGTTCCTGAGCGCGTTGGCCATCAAGGGACGTAAAACTCCCGTGCAACTGCGCGAGATCGCCGCCGAGTACGACATTCCCTTCAAGTTCCTGGAGCAGATCGCCATCCTGATGAAGGGCGTCGGCCTCGTGCGCGGCACACGCGGAAAAACCGGTGGATACCAGCTGGCGGTTCCTCCCGAGAACATCGACCTCGCGCGGGTGATCCGCGCCACCGAAGGCGAAGTGCTTCCCTGTGCGGACATTGACGGGGGGAACGCTATCGTGGGCGAACTCCTGTCCGAGATCTTCGCCCGCCAACGGGCCGCGGTGGAACGCGGCCTCTCGTCGGTGACCTTGGCGGAGATCGCCGAGAAGGCGCGGCGCAAGATGGAACCCGCCCCGATGTTTTACGTGTGATGACAGCGAGTCGAAGATGAACGACACGAACACCTATCCCGACCTCGAAGCCCTCCGGCGCCGCGCCGCGGAGCTGAACGCGGAGCTCGCGCCCCTCGACGCCGACGCCCGGCTGCGCCTTGCATATGACGTGTTCGGGCACGGCCTCATCGCCACCACGTCCTTCGGCCGCGACGCGGCCCTTTTGCTCCACCACCTGTATCGCCTCAAGATCCCGGCCCGCGTGTTCTTCATGGACACGGGCTTCCATTTCCCCGAGACCCTCGCCTATCGCGACACGCTCACGAAGGCGTGGGGCCTGGACGTGCACACGATGTCCTCCGACCGGCCCGAGGCCGAGCGCCGGCAGTACGCGGTCACGGAGAACGGCGTGACGCGCATCACCGACGTGGACGCCTGCTGCGGCATCAACAAGGTGGAAGTGCAGCGCAAGTTCCTCGCGCTTCCCGACGTCACGGCCTTCGTGTCGGGCCTGCGCCGCGACCAGGCCTCCACGCGGCAGGAGACGCCCTTCGCCTCCGTGCAAAGGGGCAAGATCAAGATCGCGCCCTTCGCGGACTGGCCGCAGCAGGACGTGGAGCTGTACCTGAAACTCTGGGAAGTGCCCGAGCATCCGCTGGCGGCCGAAGGCTATACGAGCATCGGCTGCAGCCCCGCGACCTGCACGCGCAAGCCGCTGCCGGGCGAGGACGCGCGCAGCGGCCGCTGGGCCGACGATTCGAAGATCGAATGCGGCATCCACCTGGATGTCGATGACTCGGACGTCGCCGCGCCTGACGTCGGTGCCCCCGACAGAAAACCGGAGCGGTGAGATGACCCCGAAGCCTCCCGCCCCTGCCATGCGTTTCGCGCCTGACATGACGGCCTTGGTGGGTCGCACGCCCCTC
>DATAHJ010000142.1:0-3631 GCA_036263275.1 Fibrobacteria bacterium
TTCGTGATCCACGACATGACCGGCCAGCGAAAACTCGAGCGCGTCCGCCGCGACTTCGTGGCCAACGCCTCCCACGAGCTGCGCACGCCGCTGAGCATCATCAAGGGTTACGTGGAAACGCTGGTCGACGGGCACCAGACCATGGAGCCGGCGGACCGCGACAAATTCCTCAAGACGATCCAGCGGCACAGCGACCGCCTCAAGTCGATCATCGACGACCTGCTCGCCCTTTCGCGCCTCGAGTCGTCCACCCCCGGCCTGAAATTCGCCGAGGTCGACCTCGCGGCTTACCTGCACGAGCTCGGCGCCGAATACCAGAAGCGGCCGCAGGGGACCGAACACACCATCGTCGTCTCGGTGCCGCCGGACCTCGGTTTCATCGAGGCCGACGAGGAGAAGCTCGGGCATGTTTTCGGCAATCTCCTGGAAAACGCCTTCAAATACACCCCCAAGGGCTCGGAGATCGAACTCGGCGCGGCGCCGGTCGGGCAGGACGAGGTGGAGTGTTTCGTCCGGGACAACGGCGGAGGCATCCCGCCGGCGGACCTGCCGCATCTCTTCGAGCGATTCTTCCGCGTGGAGAAAGGCCGCTCGCGCGAGACCGGCGGCACCGGCCTCGGCTTGAGCATCGTGAAACACATCGTGCAACTCCACGGCGGGCGGGCGTGGGCGGAGAACCGCGAGGCCGGCGGCCTCGCCATTCGGATCGTATTGCCGCGGCAGCAGAAGCAGAAGGCCTGAAGTTTCCCGCGCTTCGGGAT
This sequence comes from Fibrobacteria bacterium, assembly GCA_036263275.1. Classification (GTDB taxonomy): domain Bacteria; phylum Fibrobacterota; class Fibrobacteria; order UBA11236; family UBA11236; genus UBA11236. The sequence goes on from DATAHJ010000142.1 coordinate 762, forward strand.
TGCGCCGCGCCCGGCACTGGCGCCAATAGCGCGCCCATGAAGCCGGAATTCGTCGAACACGTCAGGCAGCGCCGCGCCCGCCTGGGCGCGGAGCTGGCCGCCGTCGTGCCGGCGAAGTCCTCCATCGTGCTCGAGATCGGGTGCGGCCACGGCCATTTCCTCGCGCGCTATGCGGCGGAGAACCCGGCGAAATTATGCCTCGGTGTCGATGTGATCGGCGAACGCATCGCACGCGCCACGCGGAAGGCCGCCCGCGCCAAGCTCGCCAACTGCCATTTTATCCGCGGGGAGGCGCGCGAACTGATCGAGTCACTGCCGCCGGGCGTGACGTTTGCCGAAACCTGGGTGCTGTTTCCCGATCCCTGGCCCAAGAAGCGACACCACAAGAATCGCATTCTCCAGCCGGCCTTCTTCGCTTTTCTCGCCAGCCGGGTGGAGCAGGGGAGTCGGCTGTACTTTCGCACGGACCACGCGGAATACTTCAAGTTCGTGGCGGACTTCCTGCCCGGCCTGACGTCCTGGCAGCCCGATCCCACGGCAATCTGGCCGCTGGAGCACGAAACCGTCTTCCAAGCCCGCGCGCCGGCGTACCAGTCGCTGGTGGCGGTGAAGACGTAAGGCGGTCGCCGGTTTCCATACCGGCGACAAACGGAGTCGCGCGCGAATCCCTTAAAGAATATCCAGCCACACCAGCAAAAACAGCTGGATGACCGCGGTCAGCGCCAGAAGCGCCCAGGTCGCCTGCATGAAGACATTCCTGGCCAGCTTCCTTTCCCGGTTGGGATAGCGCGGCTGGACTGTCCGGGCCAAAAGGTCTGGGGTGGCGGGCTCCATGTTTTACAAGTGGGCCCGCGTACCCCCGCTGGCAAGCCCGCGCTTGACCCCTCGCGATAAGCGTCCGCCCAACCGGGTTGTGTCACCTCTAATTAACCCGCCGCCAGAGCCTTTTTTAATTTCCAAGGTTGACGTATCTCCGGGCGAAAACCTTCCTAACTACCCCCTCCCGACATCCCTCTGCCGGAAATATGTTTCGCACCATCAAATTCCTCAGCCTCCCCGCCGCTCTCGGCTTCGCCACCATCGCGCAGGCCAATGAAGGCGAAGGGGTGGCTCCGGCCGCGGCCAAACTCGTTGATTTCGGCAACGGTTGGGCGATTACCAACTCAATGGCGACGGGCTGGGTGGTGTCCGCCGTTCTGATCGGCGTCATCATCTTCATTCTCCGCCGTCCGCAGGTGCTGCCCACCAAGCGCCAGGCGGTCTTCGAGTCGGTCTTGGAGGCGCTAAAGGACCTCTTCGAGCCGATTGTCGGTAAAAAGGCGTTCCCGTTCACCTTCCCGCTGCTCGTCACCTTTTTTGTTTTCATCCTGATGCAAAACTGGATGGGCCTGCTCCCGGGCGTGGGCACCCTCGGCACGGAGCGTGGTTTCAGTGACGGTAGCGTCGAGTTCACCCCGTGGATCCGCCCGTTCACCTCCGACTTCAATGGCACCATCGCGCTCGCGCTGGTTTCCTTCGGCGCTTTCCTGATCATCAGCCTCAAGTACGCCGGCCCGAAACTCATCCTCTGGGACCTCTTCGGCAACAAGGCCGACAAGAAGGAAACCCCCGCCTGGCTCTACCCGTTCCTCTCGCTCGTTTTCCTCGTGGTCGGCTTCATCGAGGTGTTCTCCATCGCGATCCGCCCCTTCACCCTTTCGGTCCGTCTCTTCGGCAACGTGTTCGGCGGTGAAAACCTGCTCCACGGCACCGGCTTCCTTTTTGTCTTCTATTTCATGGAGCTGCTCGTCGGCCTGATCCAAGCCACGGTCTTCACGCTCCTCAGCGCCGTCTACATCGGCCTCCTCTGCAACCATGGCGATGACCATGACCACGCGGAGGGGCACGGCGCCGAGTCGCACCACTGAGAATTTACCGCCGGGAGCGTGCTTCGCGTGCGCACGGCGGCAACCGCAACCACAAATCCATCCACCACATGTCCCTCCTCCTCGCTGAAATCTCTGGCAACATCGCCAGCGCGTTCGGTCTCCTCGGCGCCGCCATCGGCGTCGGTCTCATCGGCCAGAAGGCCGCCGAGGCCGTCGGCCGCAACCCCGGCGCTTCCGGCAAGGTTCTCGTCCAGGCCATCATCGGCATGGCGCTCGCCGAAGGTCTCGGCATCCTCGCCCTGTTCCTCGCGAAGTAATCCGTTTAACCGGCGGCGCGCCGGCCGACGCCCGCGCCGCCCTTTCCCTTTCCCCCCATGCTGACGAATCTCTTGCTCGCGGTCGCTGAACCCGCCGCCCACGCCACTGAAGCCGGCCCCATCGAGGGCCTGAAGCAGACCTTCGTGCACTTCGGCGTCGAACCGAAGTACATCGTGATGCAGATCGTCAGCTTCCTGATCCTGTTCGGCGTCCTCTACAAGTTCGGCATCAAGCCCACCATCACGACGATGGAGGAGCGCAACCAGAAGATCGCCGACGGCCTCAAGCACGCCGAGGAGACGGCCGCCCGCCTCGCCGCCGCGCAGACCGAGAGCACCGCGATCATCAAGGCCGCCCAGGTCGACGCCCAGAAGGCGATCGAAGAGGCCCGGAAGGCCGCCAAGGAGTTCGGCGACAAGCAGCAGGCCGAGGCCATTGCGCGCGCCGCCGACCTGCTCGCCAAGGCCCAGCAGTCGATCGAGCTCGAGCACAAGAAAATGCTCGAACAAGCCCGCGGCGAAATCGCCCGCCTCGTCGTCACCACGACCGAGCGCGTCCTCGCCAAGAAGCTCTCCGACGCCGACCGCGCCTCGTACAACGACGCCGCCGCGAAGGAACTGACTTCGGTCTGATCCCTTCCGCCTTCGTCCTCCCACCTCCTCCCTTTTCCGGATGGCCGCCAAT
>DATAHJ010000143.1:0-3213 GCA_036263275.1 Fibrobacteria bacterium
GGTTCGCGCTCGGCATCCTCCCGTTCCGCATCCGTTCCTCGCATCACGACCATGAGATCGAAGGCGAGATCGAGTCGTCGGTCCTAGGGTATTTATATCCCGTCACGGTTGCCTTCTTCCTCGGTTACCTGGCCACCACGCTGGTGCCGCATGCGGTGCTCGGGGGCGGGAAGGTTCCGGTGCTGGCCTTCGTCGTGGGGGCCGCGCTCATGGCCTTGCTGTCGCGCAAGGTGCTGCGCCGCGACCCTTGCTGCGAGACCGGGCACGACCATGATCCCATCGGCTGGACGTTCTTCCTCGCGCTCTCGGTGTGCGCGGTCAACGACGGCCTCCTGATCGGCCTCCTGAATCCGCCGTGGCTTTCGGGCCTGAACCTCGGCATGGTGCTGCACAAGGTCACTTCGTCGTTCGCGCTGGCGCTTGCGCTCGGCCACTGGAATTATCGCGGCGCGCGTCTCACGCTGCTGGGCCTCGTCAACGGCCTCATCAGCCCGCTGCTGTTCTTCGTGGGCGCGGGCCTTCGCGGCGCCCTTGGGGCCAATGGTGCGGAGGGCGCGGAGTCCCTGCATTTGGACGGGGTCCTGGCCTTCTCGGCCGGCGTGCTGGTCTATACCGTGATCACCGGAATGCTGCCACACAGCCGCAAGCTGATGGCGCGCAAGCCCGGGGCGTGGGCAGGCTTCTTGTTCGCGCTGGCGGTGTCGGTCGCGTTGGGCTGGGCCCACCGCGCGATGCACGGCGGCTAAGACGTCACCTCGATACGATTCGCCAAGGGCGAATCACTCGGTGACCTACCAACCCAAGACGCGCTCGTCCTTGTCCAAGTAGGCCACGTATTCAGCTACGCCCTGTTCGAGCGAACGGATCGGCTTCTTGTACCCCGCCGCGCGGATCTTGGCGATGTCGGCCTTCGTGTAGTACTGGTACTTGCCCCGCAGCACCTCGGGCATCTCGATGAAGTCGATACGGGGCTCACGGCCCATCGCGGCGAAGACGGCGCGCATCATGTCGATCCAGGTGCGCGCCTCGCCCGTGCCCACGTTGTAGAGGCCGCCCGGGGCACGCGGATCGAGGAAGTGCAAGGTCATGTCGACCGCGTCCAGCACGTGCAGGAAGTCGCGCTTCTGCTCGCCGTCCCGGTAGTCGGGGCGGTGCGAGCGGAACAGCTTCACGCTTCCCTCGGCGAGGATTTGCGCGTGGGCCTTGGCGACCATGCTCTTCATGTCGCCCTTGTGATATTCGTTGGGACCATACACGTTGAAGTATTTGAGGCCGACCGCTCCTCCCGCGCCTTTGAGCAGGCCGTTCCGCAAGGCCCACTGGTCGAAGAGTTGCTTCGAATAGCCGTAGGCGTTGAGCGGGCGCAGGCTCGCGACCATCTCGTGATTGTCGGCATAGCCGAGCGCCCCGTCGCCGTAGGTGGCGGCCGAGGAGGCGTAGATGAAGCGCGCGGGCTTCTTCATCCCGGCGCACCACTGCGCGAGCACCTTGGTGTACTCGAAGTTGTTCTTGAGCAAAAAGGCCGCGTCGGCCTCCGTCGTGGAGGAACAGGCGCCGAGGTGGAACACCGCGGCGATGCCGGCCTTGTCGAAGCGGCCCCCGCGCACGCCTTCGAGGAAATCGTCACGGTCGACATAGTCGGCGTAGCGCAGGGGCACGAGATTCTTCCAGCGCGCGTCGGTGCCGAGGGCGTCGACGAGGATCAGGTTGTCGTGCCCGAGCTCGTTCAGGCGGTACGCCAAGGCGCTGCCGATGAAGCCGGCGGCCCCCGTGATCACGTAGCAGGGGGTTTTCTTCGCGGAGCCCCGGATCGTTCGTGACGGTTTCGGGGATTTGCGTTGCGAGCGTGCCGGGCGGGTAGCCATGCGGGCAAAATTATATCCTTTGCCCGGCCATGAACAGGAAAACGGCGAAGAAAGCCCCGAAGAAACCCGCGAAAAAAGCGGATGCGTTGCGCAAGAAGGCTCAGTGCATCGGCGAAGTGCTCGACCGGCTCTATCCCGATCCGCCGATTCCCCTCGACCATACCGACGCCTTCAGCCTCTGCGTCGCCGTGCTCCTCTCCGCGCAAGCCACCGACGTCTCCGTCAACAAAGTGACGCCGGAGCTTTTCCGCCAAGCGCCCGACCCGGCAAGCATGGTGAGGCTCGGCCCCGAGGGCATCCTGAAGATCATCCGCACCATCGGCCTGGCGCCCACCAAGAGCCGCAATGTGTGGAACCTGTCGCGGCTTCTGCTTGAACGCCACGGCGGCAAGGTTCCCCATACGATGGAAGAGCTCGAGGCCTTGCCCGGCGTGGGGCACAAGACGGCCTCGGTGGTGATGGCCCAAGCCTTCGGCGTGCCGGCGTTTCCGGTGGACACGCACATCCATCGCTTGGCGGCGCGCTGGGGGCTGTCCTCGGGAAAGGATGTCGGGAAGACGGAGGCGGACCTGAAGGCGCTGTTCCCCGAAGAAGAGTGGGGGAGGCGTCACCTGCAGATCATCTATTACGGGCGGGAGCGCTGTCCCGCGCTGCGGCACGACGCGGCGGCATGCGAGATCTGCAGGGAATTCGGTAGCGATAAGTGATGGAAAGATGGAGTGATGAAATGATGAGGCCACGCCATCATTTCATCACTCCATCATTTTTCTTCGACTTCTCCCAAGGAAAGCGGACCTGTAAGCCGGGTTCTGTCTCGCGCGCCTTCCGAAGAAGGGCGCGGGATGGCCATCCATCTGGGACGCGCGTTGCCGCGCGCCTCGAGCGACCTACCCGGCAACCCATTCCGCCTCGCGGCGGACGTTCGGACGGACCGTCCTGAGGTTGCCCTATTGGGTCTTGCACCGGATGGGGTTTGCCATGCCGTTCGTGTTGCCACGAACGCGGTGAGCTCTTACCTCGCCGTTTCACCCTTACCCCCGCTTGCGCGGTGGCGGTTTGTTTTCTGTTGCACTTTCCGTCGCCTCACGGCGCCCGGCCGTTAGCCGGCATCCTGTCCTGTGGTGCCCGGACTTTCCTCCGGAGTTTCCTCCAGCGGCCATCCGGTCCGCTTCCTTGGGAGAAGCAAGGGGGAAAGGTAGGAATTAGGCCGGGACGGCGTTTAGAAGCGGAACAGCATTTCGCCGCTGACCTCGACCCCTCCGAGGGAGACGACATCGGCGAAATCCTTGAGGCTTTGTTTCGTGCTGCCCGAGACATATTCCGACCCGCCCCCGGCAAGCACGATATG
>DATAHJ010000144.1:0-6988 GCA_036263275.1 Fibrobacteria bacterium
CTGTACGCGCAGGAGCGCGTGGGACAATACGGGCGCATCTTCCTGCTCTTCCAGTGCCGCACCATGCGCACCGACGCCGAGGCCGCGGGCCCCCAATGGGCCTCGCAGAACGACCCGCGCATCACCCGCATCGGACGCTTCCTGCGCAAGACCCGCCTCGACGAGATCCCGCAGCTCTGGAACGTGTTGATCGGGGACATGAGCCTGGTGGGCCCGCGCCCCGAGCGCGAGCACTTCATCAACCAGCTGCGCAACGAGGTGCCGCTTTACCTGCAGCGCCTCAAGATGAAGCCGGGCCTGACGGGCTGGGCGCAGGTGAAGCACCATTACGACACCAGCATCGAGGACGTGAAGACCAAGGTGCTTTTCGACCTGTGGTACTTCGAGAACATGTCGCTGCCACTCGACGCCGTGATCCTGTTGCGCACGGTGTGGGTGGTGCTGACCGGCAAGGGCGCGCAGTAGAAGAAATGATGGAATGATGAAATGATGGAGGGAATCGCGGTCGTTCCCATCAATCCATCATTTCATCATTCCATCATTTTGCGTTTCGATCCCGATCAATTTTTCCTGCCGTTCCACCTCGGCCTCGTCCGGCTTCGGGGATTCCTTGGGCGCCGCGAGGAACTTCGGCGACCATGCGAACAGGAGCAGGAACAGGGCTTCCGCCTTGACCTTCCAGGCCGCGCGCGCGCGCGGCCATTCCCACACCGGCCAACCGTGCCTGCCCGCTTCCGCGGCCATGCCGCGGGTGGGGCGGATGCAGTTGGGATGATCGACGAACTCCAGAAGCGGAACATCATGCGGATGGTCGGAGTAGGCGAAGCCGCCCTTCCCCGCCCCCGCGTAGCCAAGGTCGCGCAGGCGCGTGATCTTGTTGGGCCCGCGCAAGTTCCCGCCGCGATAGGAGGGCAAGCGGAGAAAACCCCCCTCCCATCGCATTTCGGTGCCCAGGACCACGCAACCCGGAGGCAATAGCTCCGCCAGATGGCGCAGGTAGAAGGTGCCGCTGGCGGATATCACCACCACGCGATGGCCGAGCCGGTGATGCGCCCACAGGCGGGCCAGAACGGGACCATGAAAGCGGAAGGCCAGGTCGTTCAGGACGAACTCGCGACCCAGGGCATCCAGGGTCTCGGGATTCTCGAAGGCGAGCGGCCAGAGGAAGACGCGCTTGAGGGCGTGGCTGTCGATCACCCGGGCCGCGTTCAGGGCCATGCCGACCCAGCTCGCCGCCTGGAAGACGCGCATCCAGGGGCGCCGCGCGTAGTAGTGCCGATGCCAGAACAGGATGCTGTCGCCCTCGATGAGGGTGCCGTCGTAGTCGAAGAAGGCTGTGGGCGCGGGATTCTCTGGGGGCATTTCTGTGGAAGTTACGAATTACGAGTTACGAGTCAGAACGCAAAACCAGCATTTGGCAGGGAACCGGATCGAGGTTGCCCCTCATTTTCGGGTGATGGTCCCCAACTCGTAACTCGTAATTCGTAACTTCCGGCCCATGCTCTCCCACGATCCCGTTCGCACGCGGCTGCGCGAGGCGCTCGAGCGTTCCGAGGCCGGAAAATTCCTGCGCGAGTCGCGCGCCTACTGGGCGGATTCCTGGTCGCGCGCACGCGCGCTGACCAAGGTCGAGATCCGCGGATTGGAAGCGCGCGGCAACCGCTGCGCCGACTGGAGCGGCGTCCGCATCCTGGGGGAAAAGTCGGGCGAAGGCATACTCGAGGGAGTGGAAGGCTGCCGCTTCGAAGGCCGCGTGGTGCTTCGCCCGCGCAAGGCCTCCGGCCGCGCGAAAGCGAAACCGGGATCCGCTCTCCCCTCCCTGCGCGCCAGCCGCATTCGCGACTGCCTGATCGGGGCGGCCATGGTCGAATCGGTCGGGCTTCTCGACCGCGTGATCGTCGAGGACGGCGCGACGGTCCGTCACGTCGGGGAATGCACGGGTCTCGCGGGATCGCGCTTTTGCCTCGGCCTCGCGGTGCATCCCGGCGACGAGACCGGATCGCGTCGCGTCTTTCTCGCCGACGGCCTGCTGCTGGGCGACTGCGAGGCCATGGCGGCCTTGCCCCCGGCCGAACAGGAGGCCCTCGCCCACGAATGGGAGGCGCGCCTTCGCCGCTGCGTCACGGATCACGCCTTCGTGGGAGCGGGCGCGCGTCTCGAGCACGTCGCCTTCGTCGAGGATTGCTTCGTGGGCCCCGGCACCGTCGTGCGCGGCGCATCGGCGCTGCGCCGCTGCGTGATCGGGTCTTCGGGCGAGGATCCCGTGACGGTGGGCGACGGCGTGATCGCCGAAGAGTGCGTCCTTGAGGCGGGCACGCACCTCGCCTCAAGCGCGCAGGCGCGCCGCTCCTTGTTCCTCGAACACTCCGGCGCGGAGCAGGCCGGCCATGTGGCCGAATCGGTGATCGGCCCCAACACGACGGTCGCAAAGGGCGAGGTCACGGCTTCGCTCGTGGGTCCTTTCGTGGGCTTTCACCACCAGGCGCTGCTCATCGGCGCGCTGTGGCCAGAAGGCCGGGGCAACGTGGGCTATGGCGCGAACGTGGGCAGCAACCACACCGGCCGCAAGCCCGACCAGGAGATCCGCCCCGGGGAGGGCGTTTTCTTCGGCCTGTCCACCGCGGTGAAATTCCCCGCGGACTTTTCAGCGGCCCCCTATTCCCTCTTCGCCACCGGGGTCGTCGCCGCGCCGCAAGCGCTCGCCTTTCCGTTTTCGCTGGTGGCTCCCGGGCAGTCGGCCGATCATCCCGGTCTCAATGAAATCCAGCCCGGGTGGATGTGGAGCGACAACGCCTACGCCCTGATCCGCAATGCCTACAAGTATGCCGACCGCGATCGCTCCAAGCTTCACAAGGACGCAAACACGGTTTCAGGGGCGGACATCCCGGTCGATTCTCCCCTCGCGGGAACGTTCCTGGCATCTTCCCTGTTTTCTTCGCGGGTCGCCGGCCTCGTGAGGGCGGGGCTCAAGGCCCTGGAGGTTGTCTCGTCGGAGACCACGGGCGTCGTGACGCGCGAGCGCCTCCCGGGACTTGGGGCGAACTACGCGCATGCCGAACGGCTGGACCGCAGCCGCACGGCCTACGCGAACTTCCTCTCTTTCGTCGCCCTGCGCGAATCGTTGCTGGCCGGGAAGTCGGTGCCCTCCGGTTCGAAAGCCCTCCTGACGGGTTTCATGGAGGCGGTGGAAGCTTCCCTCGGCAAGGACGCGAAGCGTGGCGCGGCGGTGTTCGGGGACTACAAGGCCTTCCACCGCCCCGCGGCGGAGGATCCGGTTTGCGTCCGCCTGCGGGCCGACGCGGCGAAGCTGCTTCGGCCGTCGCGATGACCCGCCGATTCAGTGACAGGCTCAAAGAGCCCCATGTCCTCGTCGGCATCGCCGTCTTCGCGTTCACCTTGCTGTTCGCCCTCTATACCCGACATGCGTGGGAAGACTGGTACATCACTTTCCGCCCGGCGAAGAACCTCGCCACCGGACACGGCCTCGTCTACAACGAGGGCGAGCGCGTCCACACCTTCACCTCGGTGATCGGCACCCTCCTCCCCGCCCTGCTCTCCTTCCTCACCTTCAACGTCTCGGATGACCTGACGCTGTGGTTGTTCCGCATTTGCTGCGCCGCGGCCTTGGGCGTGTCGGCCGGGCTGCTCGCCAGGCTCTCGCGAAAATGGTTCGCGGGCCTCGTCCCGGCGGTCCTGCTCGTGGGAGGATTGGGGCTGGACGCGAAGGCCGTGGACTTCAGCATCAACGGAATGGAGACGCCGTTCACGCTGCTGGCGCTTTCCTTGTTCCTGCACTTCGTGACCGTGCATTCCCCGCGCGACCTGGGAGTTCGCCTCGGCGTCGTGTGGGCCTTGCTCCAGTACACCCGGCCAGACGGCTTCCTTTACGCCCTGCTGTTGATGGCGGGAATGTTTTTCTTCCTTCCGGAAAGGAAGGAACTCCCGCGCGCGCTGGCGATTTCCTGCGCGACCGGCGCCCTCCTGTTCGCGCCCTGGTTCCTGTTCGCCACATGGTACTACGGCTCCGCCGTTCCCCATAGCCTCGTCGCCAAGCGGGTGTGGACGGAACACGAAGGCATCACCTATTACTTCGACCATGCGGTCTCGTTCGTCCGGTCCTTGCTTCTTTTCCAGTCCAGCGCGGCCGACGCCGTGTTCACGCCGCCCTACGCCCCCAACTTCCGCAGCCTGCCGCCCGCCCTCATCGTGAGCCGCATCCTCGGAACCTTCGCGGCCTGCGTGTGGATTTCTCCCAAGGTGCCGGCGGCAGGCCGTATGGCGTCGTTCGCCTTCCTCGGCTACCTCTCCTACCTGGCGATCTTCACGCCCCTCATTTATCCGTGGTACGTTCCCGGAGCGACGCTGCTCGCGCTGGTTTCCCTGGCTTTCGCGGTGGACGCGGCAGTTCGGAGTCCGGCGTTTCAGGCTCAGTCATCGTTCCTCCGGAATTTTCCCAAGGCATTCACGGCCTTCATCCTGCTCTATGCCCTGTTTCAGACGGCCGTGTCGGCGGACCAGTTCCGTTTCGCGCAAAAAGCCATCGAGGACGGGCAGCGCCGGCGCATCGGCGAATGGCTGAAGGCGAACTCCGCCTCGCCGCGGGAGACGGTGTTCCTGGAATGCGCGGGGTACATCGGCTTCTACTCCGGCCTCAAGCTGTATGACTACCCGGGCATGACCTCGCCGGAGACCGTCGCGGCGCGACGGACGCTCAACAGCGAGGACTTTTTGCCGCTCGTCAGGCGGCTTCGCCCGGATTGGCTGGTGCTGCGCCCGGAGGAGGGAGAGCTGGCCGGGATGTGGCAAAGGGACAGCATGTTCCTGAAGGAGAATTACCGCGTCATGATGACATTCGACGCGACGGCGGCGATCAGGGAAAAATCCTTCAAGCCCTTCGGCCGGTATTTCACCCACGATTCCCGGTTCGTGGTGGTGCGTCGGATCCTCTGAGACGACGGAGAGCCGCGTTTTTACGGACAAAGGGATGATTCCAGGGATTGCCACCGCTCCCCCCGGGTTTTTACCTTTGGCCGTCCCGGCGGGTTAGCTCAGTTGGTTAGAGCAGCGGAATCATAATCCGCGTGTCCGGGGTTCAAGTCCCTGACCCGCTACCAAAATTCCCCGATGTTCGAAGATCCTGAAGAGGCGCTAGGCAAACCCTAGCATCCGCAGCCCCTGCACGGCCGCCACGGCCAGCACGTAGGCGCCGCCGGTGAAAAGCGCAAGCTGTGCCAGCGCGAATCGCCACCTGCCGGACTCCGACCGCACCGTTGCCACCGTGGGGAAGCACTGCAAGGCGATCAGGAAAAAGATGAGGATTCCGATGCACGTCGAGAACGTGAAAATGCGCTGGTGGTCCGAGCCCTCGAAACGCAGGTCCGACAGCTGCGAGAGCAGCTTGCCCGTCATGCCGCCCTTCGTCTCGGCGTCCTGCACGCGATAGACCAGCGCCAGCGAACCGACGAACACCTCGCGCGCGGCGAATCCGGAAATCATCGCCACGCCGCCCCGCCAGTCGAGGCCCATCGGCTTCGTCACGGGCTCGATGAAGTGGCCCAATTGCGCCGCGTACGAATGCGACACGGCCACGTATTCCCGATCGGCTCCTTCGGCGGCGCGCGTCTGCACCGGAGTATGCGTCAGGATCCACAGCCCCACGGCGATGGCCAGGATGGTCGGCCCGGCCTTGAGCAGGTACTGGCGGATCTTGTGCCAGGTCGAGAACAGCACGATGCGCGGCACGGGCATGCGCAGGGCGGGCAGCTCGAGCAGGAAGCCCGACGCGTCGCCGGCTTTCCCGCGCAACATGCGGGTCGCGACGGTGGAGATGAGGGCGCCGATCACGAAGCCCAAGAGGTAGAGCCCCGTCAGCGCGAGACCACCCAGCCATGGCATGTTGTGCGGCACGAGGAAGGCCAGCAGAAGGGCGTAGACCGGAAGGCGCGCGCTGCAGCTCATCAGCGGAATGATCAGGAGCGTCAGCAGTCGCTCGCGACGGTTGGGAATGGTGCGCGCCGCGAGCAGCGCGGGGATGGCGCAGGCATAGCCCGAGAGCAGCGGCACGAACGAGCGCCCGTTCAGGCCGATCTTGGAGAGAGGGCGGTCGACCAGCGCCGCGCCGCGCGCGAGGTAGCCCGAATCCTCCAGCCAGCCCATGATCAGGAACAGGATCGCGATCTGCGGCAGGAACACCATGACCGCGCCGGTACCTCCCACCACGCCATCGGCCAAGAGATCCGAAAGCCAGGAGTCGGGCAGGTGTTCCTTAAGCGCGCTCACGAGAACACCGAACACGGCGTCGATGCCGTCCATGATCGGCGCGGCCATCCAGAAGATGGCCGTGAACATGCCGCACATCACGGCCACGAACACGGCCAGCCCGTAGACGGGATGCAGGAGGATGCGGTCGGCCCCGGGCCCGGAAGCGTGTGGCAGGCCGTCACGCCCCGCCTTCTCGAACACCGGGCGCACCGCCATCTCCTCGACCGCGTCGAGGGCCCGGAACGCTTCGCTGATGCGCTCCTCTCCCGAGGCCGCGGCGAAGGCGGCGTATTCGTCGGCCGAAGGACGCGCGCCGGGTGATGCGATCGCGCCACGCACGGCCTCCGCGAGCCCCGTCAGGTCCCCGGGCTTGCGCGGATCGAGGACGAACACCGGGCAATCGAGCAGTTCGGAGAGGCGCTTCGCATCGACGCGCAAGCCGCGCTTGCGGAGGAGGTCATCCATCGTGATCGCCAGCACGACCGGAAAGCCAAGGTCCAGCAGCTGGCGCGTCAGGTACAGGTGCCGCGCGAGCTGCGTGGCATCGGCGACGGCAAGCACCGCGGAAGGACGCGTGCCTTCGCGGAAGAGGGCGTCCACCGTGACTTGCTCATCGAGCGAAGCCGGAACGAGGCTGGCAAGGCCCGGCGTGTCCATCACCCGCAGGTTCAAGCCGGGCAGGTGTCGTGACGCGCCCAGCATGTACTCGACGGTGGCGCCGGGATAA